>CAXMNO010000221.1:0-5618 GCA_964194655.1 uncultured Acidimicrobiia bacterium | reverse complement strand
AATTAGAACATAAATAGAACGAACTTATAGTGTTACTTCACTTGAACATGACAAATGATAATTCGCACATGACTTCTATGCCTAAAAACAACTGAGTTTTTTAGTTTATTAACACCTTATTAAGTCCATGATATTACTTGTAATCCCATTGACACCCAAAATATCCCATGATATCCCATGATATCCCAAATTAGTGGCTCATGATACAAGCCCGGCGGGATCGGAACCGGGAGGCCGAAGAGAAGGTATCTGCAAGAATTGGGGGAAGGTAAGGTGGCCGTATTTATTGGCACCTTTGAGAACAAAGTGGACCGCAAGGGCAGAGTTTCTGTCCCGGCGCCATTTCGTGCATCCCTCTCTGGCCTTACCTTCCAGGGTATTATCGCCTTTCCCGCCCGAAATGGTGGTGCGATCGAAGCCTGCGGCATGGATCTGATGGAACAGATGATTGCAGAGCAAGATCAGATCAATCTGCTTAGCAATCATACTGGCACACCGACAGCCTCCATCTTCTACGAATTACTACAGCTTTCCTTCGACGGGGATGGGCGCATCATCTTGCCCTCCGACCTGCGCGAGAGAGCTGCCATCGACGGTCAAGCGACCTTCGTTGGAATCGGCAAGCTTTTCCAAATTTGGTCGCCCGAGCGCCTCGCGGAATTCCGCGCGCAGCAAGCGGGAGGGCGCTGATGTCTGACAAAAAGAATAAATCAGACCGTCGCCCCGCCGGAACGTTAGCAGGTGGTCATACGCCGGTCATGTTGCGCGAGGTTCTTGAAATTCTCTCGCCGCGCGATGGCGGCATCTATGTCGATGGGACCTTTGGGGCGGGCGGTTATTCCCGTGCCTTGCTAGATCAAGCCGATTGCCAGGTTTGGGGCATCGACCGCGATCCCAATGCCATTAAGGCCGGAAAAGCCTTGGCCGAAAAATACAGTGACCGGCTTAAGCTCGTGGAAGGGCCATTCGGCTCTATGGCCGATCTTCTGCCTGAGGAAATGCAGCACCGGGTCGACGGCATAGCACTCGACCTCGGCGTATCTTCCATGCAGCTCGATCAGGCTGAGCGTGGCTTTTCCTTCCAAAAAGACGGCCCACTCGACATGCGCATGGAAGGTGAAGCGGGCACGAGCGGCGGACCTAGCGCCTCTGAAGTCGTTATGACCATGGGCGAAGAAGACTTGGCCAATGTCCTGTTTCGCTATGGGGAAGAGCGTCAATCGCGCCGCATCGCGCGCGCAATTATTGCAGCTCGCGCGGACAAACCCATCACCCGGACCGGCGAGCTTGCAGGGATCGTGCGGGCAGTGGTGCGCAAATCACCCGGCGGCGTCGATCCGGCAACGAGAACTTTCCAAGCTCTGCGCATTTACGTCAATGATGAGCTTGGCGAATTAGAACGCGGGCTTGAGGCGGCGGAGCGTTTGTTGGCTCCTGGTGGACGTATTGTTGTTGTTTCTTTCCACTCGTTAGAAGATCGCATCACGAAGGCTTTTTTGCGGGCACGCTCTGGCAACCTTCCAACCCCCTCCCGTCACGCGCCGCCCATGGTTTCTCCCTGTCGACTTGCGAGTGAGGGTGGCAGTGATGCTGCCTTCACTCTCCTTTTTCGGGGAGCCAAAAAGCCCTCCGGCCTGGAGGAGGCTAGTAATCCAAGAGCCCGCTCCGCTCGGTTAAGGGCAGCGGAACGCACCTCTTTAGATGCAGCCGAAGGGAGGGAGCAATGACCCGCCTCGTCCTTCTAGCCTGGATCCTAGCTGGCGGCGCTGTTGCGGGCTTTGTTTTCCAAATGTCCAATGAGGTCGCGGACCTGGAAAAGGAACTAACGGCAGTCGAGCGCGATATCCTAGGTCAGCAGCGCGCGCTTCACGTCTTGCAGGCGGAGTGGAGCTACCTCAACCGTCCGACAAGATTATCAGAGCTCTCGCGAAAGCACCTCTCATTAGCACCGGTGCCAGCTGAGCGCGTTATTGGCATTTCAGACTTGCCGTTGCGGCCTAGCGAGCGAATTTCAGCCCAAGGTGCCACTCTGGAGGGTTTTGAAATCACAAAAACCCAGGCAATCACAGAACCACAGGGGAAGTTAAAGCCTTGACCCGCAAGCCGAAACGCCAACCCCACGATTGGTCGCAGCTCGATCTTCAGATCAAGCCGAGGGAGGTCTTACGCGTTGAAGGCAATCAGCGCCAAGCACTCGAGACCGGGCGCAATCGCCTTGTCTTTACCGGCATGATCTTCGCGCTCGCGTTCTGCGTCATCGGTTTTAGGGTCGGCGATCTTGCGCTTTGGCAAGAGGGGCACGAGCCGCCACTCGCGCGCGATCAAGGTGAAGTTCGCCTGGAGACGGGTCGCGCGGACATCGTCGATCGAAACGGCGTCTTATTGGCGACGACACTTCCCGCCGTCTCTCTCTATGCCAATCCGCGCCACATCGGTGACCCGATCGAGGCCGCTACTAAGTTAGCGCCACTCCTTGAGGGCATGGACGAAGCAGAGCTCACCGCCAAACTCTCCAGCAAGCGTCAATTCGTTTGGCTGAAGCGCAGTATTTCGCCGCGCGAGCAATACAGCTTCAACCGCCTGGGCATTCCTGGGATCTATTTCCAACAAGAACAGCGCCGGGTCTATCCGCAAGGTGATCTTGCTGCTCACGTCGTTGGCTTCGCGGGCATCGACAATGTCGGCTTTGCAGGCATTGAACGCTCGCTTGATGATGCGCTGAGAGGAACCAGCGAGCCTCTCAAACTAAGTCTCGATATTCGCGTCCAGCATATCCTGAGCGAAGAACTCGCGAGCGCCATGGAGACCTTTAAGGGGATCGGTGCCGCGGGCCTGGTCATGGATGCGAACAGTGGCGAGATCATCGCGATGACCTCGTTACCGACTTTCGACCCCGCGGAACCAGGAAAAGCCAGCAAAGATGCGCGTTTCAACCGCACCACACTCGGCGTCTATGAAATGGGCTCGGTCTTTAAGATCTTCACGACCGCGATGGTCTTGGATCGTGGCTATCTGACATTGCGCGATGGCTTCGATACGAGCGATCCCATACGCATTTCACGTTTCACCATCCGTGACTACAAACCAAAAAAACGCTGGCTTTCGGTCCCGGAGATTTTCATCTATTCAAGCAATATAGGTACCGTCCATATGGCCATGCGGGCCGGGACCGAAGTCCAGAAAGATTTCTTAGGCGACCTCGGCTTGCTTTCCCGCTCCCCGCTTGAACTCGATGAGATGGGCAAGCCCATCGCGCCATCGCCGTGGCGGGAAATAAACACAATGACGATCTCTTATGGCCACGGAATTGCCGTGAATTCCGTCCAGCTTGCAGGCGCCATGGCGGCGATCGTCAATGGCGGGCACCTCGTGCCAGCAACATTGTTAAAGCGGGAGGAAGGTGACCTCCCCATGGGTCGCAAAGTGATTTCACCCGAAACCTCAGAGACCATGCGCCGTCTCATGCGCCTTGTCGTCACCCATGGCACTGGCCGCAAGGCGAACGCGGCTGGCTATTTGGTGGGTGGCAAAACGGGGACAGCAGATAAGCTGCGCGGAGGCCGCTATGACCGCAATTCGCGGATAGCATCGTTTCTCGCTGCCTTTCCAATGGATAATCCGCGCTATGTCATCTTCGCAATGATCGATGAACCTAAGGGCAACGAAGCAACCCACGGCTACGCCACGGGCGGCTGGGTCGCGGCCCCTGTCGTGCAGAAAGTCGTTGAGCGGATTGGGCCATTGCTCGGCGTCCGACCGCAATTCGATGATCTCGCGATGGAGCTTGAGAATGAGGTGCTCTTAGAAGTGAGCACAAAAAAAGAGAGTCAAAAAGTTGCGGCTAATTGAGCTGCTGGAAGGAACGAACGGCGAAATGCAGGCACCAGCCTTCAGGCAAGACTTGGAAATTACTGGACTGACCGCGGATAGCCGCATGGTCGAGCCGGGGTTTCTGTTTGCAGCATTTCCCGGCAGCGCGACCGATGGACGCATCTTTATTCCCCAAGCCATTGAACGCGGCGCTGCTGCGGTGTTGGCGCCGGAAGGCAGTGCCTTGCCTGAGACCCTTAGTCATGACGTCGCGCTCATAACAGACGCTAATCCACGCCGAAGGCTCGCCCGGCTTGCTGCTGCCTTTCATGGTGCGGCACCAGCCAATATCGCGGCCATCACAGGCACGAGCGGGAAGACATCGGTCGCCGATTTCTGTCGCCAAATTTGGCAAATGCAGGGTCTCTCTGCCGCGAGCCTCGGAACTCTCGGGTTGCTGCCCGCGCGCGAAGGCGCGCCGAAGAGCTTGACGACACCTGATCCTGTCGAACTTCACGCCTGCCTTTCCCTCTTGAAAGCAGAAGGCGTCGATCATCTAGCACTGGAGGCCTCCAGCCACGGGCTTGATCAATATCGTTTAGATGGATTGCGTCCGCGTGCCGCCCTCTTCACCAATCTGAGCCAGGACCACCTCGACTATCACAGCAATATGGGTTCATATCTTGCGGCCAAGGCGCGACTTTTCTCTGAGATTCTCGTAGACGACGGCACGGCAATCTTAAACGCCGATGCGCCCGAATTCGAAGAGCTAGCCGGAATTGTGAAGGCCCGAGGTCTGAAATTGGTGACTTTTGGTCGGAAGGGCAAAGACTATCGCATCCTCGATAGAAAGCCTCACCCCGATGGGCAGCTTTTGCGCTTTGCGGCTCTGGGCGAAAACCATGAGGTAAAGCTTGGCCTCATCGGTCTTTTCCAGGCTGAGAATGTTTTAGGCGCTCTCGCACTCGCCATTGCTTGCGGTGCTGACGCAAAGCGCGCGATTGCAGATCTTCCAAGGCTCCAGGGTGTCCCTGGGCGCATGGAGCTTGCCGCTCAAACCGAAAATGGTGCCAGCATCTACGTAGATTATGCCCATAAGCCTGGTGCTTTAGAGACGGTGCTGGACGTCATCCGCCCGCATACCGAAGGGAAGCTTTGGGTCGTCTTCGGCTGCGGCGGCGATAGGGATCGTGGCAAGCGCCCTCAGATGGGAGAAATCGCTGTTCGCCTCGCAGATCATACGGTCGTGACGGACGATAATCCGCGCAGCGACGACCCTGCAGCGATCCGCCGGGAAATCCTGGCCGCTGCACCAGGCGCCATTGAAATAGGAGATCGAGGGAAGGCCATCGCTTTTGCGGTGGCCCAATTGGGACCGGGTGATGTTCTGGTCGTCGCTGGCAAGGGTCACGAAAGTGGCCAGATCGTGGGGGACAAGATCTTGCCATTCGACGATAAGGAAGAATCCCGGGTTGCGGCTGCACTGCCAGGCGCGGCTTTTCCTGGAGAAAAGCCATGACTGAAGCAATGCTTTGGAAGGCGGGGGAAGCAGCCGCTGCCACCGGCGGGCGGACCAGGGGGGATTGGTCCGCCGCCGGTGTCTCTATCGATTCCCGTGGCATAAAGAAAAACGACCTCTTCATCGCGCTGCAAGGCCCAAGCTTCGATGGTCACGATTTCCTTGAAAAAGCCTTCGCAGCCGGCGCGTCTGCGGCCATGGTGCATCGTACGCCCGAGGCTTCCTTGTCGGATAACCCATACCTCCTCGTCGACGACACGCTGGGAGCTTTGTGGCGCCTTGGTGCAGC
>CAXMNO010000220.1:0-7834 GCA_964194655.1 uncultured Acidimicrobiia bacterium | reverse complement strand
GCCAGCACACTGCAGTACGTCGTCACACAGTGTGCAGCAGACGCGTTGAAGTTCTGCCCCGATGTCGAGTTAGGTGAGGAACGAGTATTAAATTGCCTGGCTTCGAACAGGGCAGAGCTTAGTAAGTATTGCGGGCTCGCCCTACAAGATATTGGAAAATAGCTCACTCGCATTACCACTATTTCGACCCTATGAGGCTGATCTTACCACTAGCGGCGGCCTTTCCGGGCCGCCGTTTCTCTCTCGGCAGGGCCTTTTCTTTTGCCCTGAGCCGCGCTCTCATACCGGCTGATGTTGGGGGTGGGGCCTCGGATGTTTCACGAGCTAATGTGGCTGGGCGTCGTCCTTGCGATCGTTGGGTTGGTCGTTGTGGCTGCTCTAGCGTCCCGGGCTATCAGGCAATCGATCGATCGTCGCAGCGAGGCCCGCGACATTGCTCCAGCCGACTATAGTCGCCGCCTCAACCCAGATGATGACGGCAATCCCTGATCTGGACCTTTCCCGCTGTTCCGGTGGAGCTTCGCGTGGAGGCTGCCTTTAAAGGACATCACCATTCAGCCAGTCACCCCGGCCGCAGAACCGCCTAAGACCGGAAACACCGACAGGTTCTCGCTGCTGTTTCAAAAACCGGCGGAGTGAGGTTGGCGCCCCCTCAGGCGCGGCGCTCTAAATAGGCGTCCACCAGCTCGATGAGGCGCGCACGCCCGAAGCTCGGGTCGTGGCCGGCGTGGACGACCCGAACCGGCAGCTCGCGGAGACGCTCCATGGTGCCTATATAATCCGGGATAGAGGAATCCTCGAGGCCATCCAAGAGGGGGCCGTCGTAGATGGCGTCACCTGAGAACAGGATGCCCGTCTCTTTCTCCCAGAGGCCGATGCTGCCGGGCGAATGGCCGGGCAGGTGCAGCACCTCGAAGCGGCGATCGCCGATGTCGATGACATCGCCTTCCTCTACACGGCGCGTCGCCGTGGTCCGCGGCACGCTGTAGGTGGCGAGATCATAGCCCTTATATGGCAGGGCCGAGAGCAGCTCGTCGGGTAGGGGGTAGCCCGCATCCTCCAGCATCTTGATGCCGGCCTCCGAGTAATTGGATTTCAGCAGGCGGCCCTCTTCGCCGGGTGTCGTGAGATTTTCCGCCTCCAGGCTATGGATCACGCGCTCATCGAAATCGCCGAGCGAGCCGATGTGATCCAGGTGATAGTGGGTGGCGACCGCGGTCACGTCCTTTTCGAAGAGGTGGTCGACGGCTTCTTTCAGACTGACGACGCCGAGACCGCTATCGATCAGCGCATCGCGCCGCGCCCCGCGCACCAGCCAGATGTTGCAGCGAAGCAGGGGATCCACGTAGGGCTCCCAGATGAGGGTGATGTCGTCGTCGATGCGCTTATGCTCGAACCACTTGTCGCCGATACGCGTTGGCATGAAGGACTCCGGGTCTCAGAATGGCCACAGTTTAACCGGGATTCTCCAGATGGCTCCTCCCAATCGCCGACAGTGATAGCACAATGGGCATCCGAAAACGAATCGGGCCCTGAGCTGTCACGATAGGCTGTGCTCCGCTCTTGATCGGGCTGATTTGGCGATGAAAAACCCGGCCTCGTGACCATTTTGTACTGTGAGGGCACACTTGGACGTGCCACGATGTAAAGGGGGAATCCGGGTTAAAAGCGCTCTAAGGCGATCACTGAACGCGCGCATATCCGCTGGCAAGGGGATCGGGCTCACGGTAGCAGGAGATTTTGCCGAGCGTCCGGTAGCAATAGCTTTGCGCCTGTTGGGCTTCAGCCGCTTCACGTGCGGCAAGCTCCTCTGCTGCTCTGGCATCTTCATCCTGGCAGTATTCTTCATCATTTACGGCGTATAGGATCGAACAATCCTGGCCCGTAAAATAGGATGCGGCATGGTCGGTAACGGCTTTGTCGGTTTGGACGAATGTTGCAATGCTCGCCGCACCGATAACGACAGCCGCAGTGCTTTCACAAGCGCTTAGTAGGCTCGATGAAATAATGATTAGCGCTAGCGTTCGGGCTAGTTTTTGTCTCGGCTCCGTCATCGGATGGTCCCTCCTGGACCTAAGAACGCTCAATATTACTGCGAGATTACTGCGAGGCTCCTTGCCTCGCTTTAGGCCTTTTTTCGTTCAACCTTGGAAATGAAGGTCACATGGCTTAAATATTTGCTCATCAGCGTTAATAAAATCCTTAACTCAGCGGCATTTGATGAGGAAACAGCATGGCTATCCCACCGATCTGCGATTTTGGCTGGAAAGCCCTTGATTTTCAGCTCCCCGCGACTGATGGCAGGGTTTATGGGCTAAGCGATATCATGGGCGAAAAGGGCGCTGTCATTGCCTTTATATGCAATCATTGCCCCTATGTGAGGTCGGTTGCGGGCCGTATTTCTGAAGAAGCTCGCGTCCTAGCGGAGACCGGCATCGGATTTGCAGCAATCTGTGCCAACGATGCAACGACACACCCTGACGATTCCTTTGAGAAAATGAAGGAATTCGCGGCCCGGCACGATTTCGCATTCCCCTACCTGCATGACGAAAGCCAGGCCGTCGCGCGAGCTTATAGCGCTATCTGCACGCCCGATTTCTTCGGTTTTAACGCCGATTGGGCACTGCAATATCGCGGCCGGCTCGATGAATCGCGAATGACTTTAGTGGAAGGTGCCAGGCGCGATCTCTATGAGGCGATGCGCGAGGTCGCTGCGAGTGGCCATGGTCCAGATGAGCAAATTGCCTCAATGGGCTGCTCGATCAAGTGGAAAGCAGCTTAAATTTAGCGCGCAGGCGGGAAAATATGCTAAGACCGCCTCCCTAATCACAATGTTGGGCGATCAAGGCCTTTATTTGCGAGGCCGCTCGACGTATCTTAGCGCGCATTTTTCAGATGGCGGAGTTCGGACGTGGCCGACATTTTTAGAGAAGTTGATGAGCAAGTCAGAAAAGACCGGGCTGTCCAGCTCTGGCGAAAATATGGCGTTGTCGTAATCGCGCTTGCTTTGGCGTTGGTTCTTGGCGTTGCCGGTGTGAGGGGTTGGCGCTATTTCCAAGACCAACAGAATTTGGAAGCCTCCGATAAGTTCGCTCAGGCAATGGAGTTGCTGGATGCTGGGGAGCGAGCGCAAAGCCTGAACGCATTGACGGAACTCGCGAATACCGAGAGCGATGGTTACCCGCTTCTCGCTGCCTTTGAGCACGCGAGGCTTCTGGCTGAAGATAGGGATACCCTTGGTGCGGTGGCGATTTGGGACTCTATTGCGGCATCGGATAAAGTTGGCGCTGGTTTTCGAGGGACGGCGACGCTGCTCTCGGTGATGCATCAGCTTGAGGATGGTGACCCGACGGCGCTTCGCGCTAGGTTGGAACCCTTATCCGCTAGGGGTGAGGTTTTTCGCCCCGCAGCACTCGAGCTTTTGGCCGCCTTGGCTTTAAACGCCGGGCAACGTGAGGAAGCGATCCGCTTGTACCAAGAAGTAGCAGACGAGGTAAATGCACCCGTTACGATGCGCGCGCGCGCAAGCCAAATGCTAAAAGCACTTGAGGGCTAGGTGACAATGTTTCAAAAGTTCGTTCGCGTGGGCTTGCCTCTTGCAGCGCTAATGCTGGTGGCGGGGTGCGGTTTTTTGGGGGAGGACAGCGATGGTCCGCCTCTTCCTGGGACCCGTATCTCGATCTTGACGTTCGATCGGGGAATTCGTCCAGATCACGAAATCGCCGATGAGGTTGTGCGTTTGCCGCGCCCTTACCGGAATGAAAATTGGTCACAACCTGGGGGGTCCGCGACACATGTCCTTCAGCATCTAGCTTTGGGCGACAATCCGAGAATCGTCTGGAAAGCAGATATTGGTGCTGGTGAAAGCGATGATCGGCGCATTCTCAGCCAGCCGATTGTGATGGGGAACACGATCTATACGCTCGATTCCCAAGCCCTTGTCTCAGCATTCAGTGCCGCGGACGGCAAAAGGATCTGGAAAAAAGATCTTGAAGACGAAGATGAGGATGGCGGCTATTTTGGCGGCGGCATTTCATACGAAAATGGGCGGTTGTTTGTAACGACCGGATTTGCCAGAGCTTTTGCGCTTGATGCCAGTAATGGCGAGGTCTTGTGGGAGCGGCGCGCGCCTGGTCCGATCCACAACGGTCCAGCAGTGTTCGACGGGCGGGTATATGTGCTTTCCCTCGATAATCGTCTCCAGGTCTTAGCAGCCGAAGACGGCCGCATTTTATGGACGAATGTCGGCGTTGAAGAGGCTGCGAGTATCATTGGCGAATCGAGCGTTGCTGTGGAGAGTCGCATTGCAGTCGTGCCCTACACCAGTGGCGATCTTTTAGGCATCGACGTCGAGACTGGGCGGGCGTTATGGCAGGAAAACTTTGCGTCCCTTCGGCGTTTTGATCCCCTTACCGATATCCCCCATATCCGCGCCTTGCCGCTTATAGATGGTGATCGGGTCTTCGCAGTCAGCCATTCGGGGCGAATGCGCGCTATCGAGTTGGAGACCGGCCGGCCCATATGGGAAGAGAGGATCGGTGGCGTCGAGACGCCGTGGATCGCGGGTGAGTACTTATTCGTGCTATCTGATGATTCACAGTTTGTAGCGCTTCGCCGTGAAGATGGGCGCATCCGGTGGGTTACGCTTTTGCCGCGCTACGAGGATGAGGAAGAGCAGGAAGGACTTATTACTTGGCGAGGTCCTGTTCTTGCGGGTGACCGTCTCATCATCGCCGGTTCACATGGTAAGGCGCTTTCCGTGTCACCCTATGACGGCGCAGAATTGGGCGAGGTCGATTTGCCTGGGTCCATTGCGGTCGCTCCAACCGTCGCAGGCGAAACGCTCTATTTCGTCACGACCTCTGGCACGCTTGTCGCCT
This sequence comes from uncultured Acidimicrobiia bacterium, assembly GCA_964194655.1. Classification (GTDB taxonomy): domain Bacteria; phylum Pseudomonadota; class Alphaproteobacteria; order Kiloniellales; family Kiloniellaceae; genus JAJFGK01. The sequence goes on along the minus strand of CAXMNO010000220.1, from coordinate 2,954 downwards.
ATAAATAGGTGGTTTTCCGGAAAGCTGTTCGATGAGTTTCACCCTTGCAATCGTTGGCCGGCCTAATGTCGGTAAGTCGACGCTCTTCAATCGATTAGTTGGGCAGCGCCTCGCATTGGTCGACGACCAACCGGGTGTGACCCGGGATAGGCGTTATGGGGAGGGCAAGCTCTTCGACTTGACCTTCGATGTGGTTGATACCGCCGGATTGGAGGAAGTATTCGATAAAAGTCTCAAAGCTCGTATGCGCAAGCAAACCGAACGCGCGGTCGAAGAAGCCGACTTGGTCTTGCTGCTTATCGATGCGCGCGCAGGGCTGTCCCCTCTCGACGAGCATTTCGCACAGTGGCTACGGCGCCAGCCCACGCCGGTGGTGGTGGTCGCCAATAAGCATGAAGGGAAGACGGGCGACCCCGGTCTCATGGAAGCTTACGGCCTGGGGTTGGGCGAACCGGTTCCTCTATCAGCGGAGCACGGTTTGGGCTTTTCCGATCTTTATGACTTTGTGCGCGCGGGCATGGTTGAGGCGGGATATGACCCGGAATTCGGGATAAATCCCACCAATCGATCTAAAAGATCGGGTGATGAGAGTGAAGCGGGGGAACGAGACCAAGGCCCCCTGCGTCTGGCAATCGTTGGACGGCCCAATGTGGGTAAATCTACTCTCATCAACGGTTTGTTGGGCGAGGATCGGCTTTTGACCGGGCCCGAGGCCGGAATTACTAGAGATTCGATCTCCATCGATTGGACCTTTAAAGGGCGTGAAATAAAGCTTTTCGATACCGCGGGCTTGCGCAAAAAGGCAAAGGTGGACGGAAAGGTCGAAAAGCTCTCGGCCGCCGACGGCCTCAGAGCAGTGCGTTTCGCCCACGTGGTGGTGGTCTTATTGGATGCCGAAGCTGCGATGGAGCGCCAAGACCTCTCAATAGCGGGTCACGTTATTGAAGAGGGCCGGGCAGTCGTCATTGGCCTGAACAAGTGGGATTCGTGCCGGGATAGACAAGCCACCCTCCAAAAACTCCACGACCGCTTGACCCGCTCTCTACCGCAAGTTAAGGAGATCCCGGTTGTGACCCTTTCCGCGCTTCAAGGGCGGAACCTGGATCGTCTCATGGATGGGGTTTTTGAAGCTTATGATGTTTGGAACCGGCGAGTGCCAACCGGGCAGCTTAATCGTTGGCTTGAAGGCGTGGTCTCAGCTCACCCACCCCCTGCGCCCGGTGGGCGAAGAATCCGGCTTAAATACATAACGCAGATCAAAAGCCGCCCGCCGACTTTTACGTTATTCGGATCTCAAACGCATAATTTGCCGCGGTCATACTTGCGTTATCTGGAAAACGGGCTTCGCGAGAACTTCGATCTTGCAGGGACGCCAATTCGTCTTTACGCGCGAAAGGGCAATAATCCCTACGCATAGCCTATGGCCTTCGGTTTAGTCTATGGGGTTTGTTTCGTCTGAAGGCTCTAAAGGCTCTCGTAGCGCGTCATTTGGCCAAAAAGAAACTGCGACCCTCGCTGGAAGGTCGCAGTTTTCTTTGCACAAAAGAAAATTCTCACGGGGGCTCAATATGAGCCCAAAATTCCGCAGCTAGGCAGCGATTGAGCGAGAATCCGTCTTTGTGACGCCTTTTAGTAGTTCTGAGAAGCGTTGGCGTAGGCCAGCGTCTTGAATTGAGTAGTAATGACGCAGCAAGCTCAGAGTCTCCTTGCGACGCATCATGTCTTCAGGAAATTCCGAATCCTTCTGAGTACCGGTGGCGTCATTACTCGCCGGCGCTTTCGCATCGTCTACGCCGTCATAGAAGTACGTAATAGGCACATCCAGGAGTTGCCCTATATTAAAAAGGCGACTTGCGCTTATGCGATTGGAGCCACGTTCGTACTTTTGAACTTGCTGGAAGGTAATGCCGAGTCCCTCGGCCAGTTTTTCCTGGCTAAATCCGAGAAGAATTCTACGTGCGCGAACTTGCGCACCAACATGAAGATCAATTGGGTCGGGACCTCTTGGATGTTTTTTTCTCTGCACTTTTCAACCCCTTAGGTAATTACAAACTCGTAAATACTGGCACCTAGGCACAGGTCTTTGCTTGGCACCTCACCTCTAAAGTTGTAACGGCAATATACCTCAGGATGCAATCCATCGGATTACAAGCATAGGGGGTAGTTTTTTTAGTTTATAAGTCTTAAAGAGGATTAATGTGGCAGTTCATTATCAATTTGTTTATTAGGTGTTTAATTGTAACATTTAAGTTTCAACTAGATGGTGAAATTTTTACAATCTCACCATTTCGCGTTTCTGAGGGTGAGAGTAAATTAACGCAAGGCATCGCTATGGCCTCCGGTGTAGGTAGTGTCTCAGGCTTTTCTCCGGGGAAGGCTGTTGCTCTCAATGAGGTTCGCACCGGTGGCAGGCTGGCAAGATTAGCGCGATGCGGGGTTCGTGTAAGTTCCGCCGCGTAGCTTAAGACCAAACTCTCTAAAGCTGTTTTGGAAGTTGTGTAAGCGCCCCAGTAAGCTTGATTAGTCACAGTAATCTGGTCTGTAAGAAAGAGGGCACGCGCCCCTTCGGATCGCCTTAAAAGGGGGTCGAGTGATCTGATTAAGCGATAGTTTGCTGTTACATTGATATCGTGCACTTTTTTCCAAAGATTCGGCGGAATGTGCCCGATGGGCGTTAGCGTACCGAGTTCTGCAGCACAACCGGCCAAAATGTCGACTTTTCCAAACCGCTCGTAAAGTGATGCGCCTAATTGGTCTAAGCCATCGTGGTTCATCAAATCGTGAGGCACTAAAACGGCTTCTTCCCCACCTGCGGCGCGAATAGCGTCGTCGCATTCCTCGAGGCCACCGACCGTCCGCGCGATCAAAACGCATTTGGCGCCTGCCGCACCGAGAGCGACGGCCAAAGCCTGTCCGATTCCTCTGGACGCGCCGGTGACGACTGCAATCCGGCC
>CAXMNO010000219.1:0-16102 GCA_964194655.1 uncultured Acidimicrobiia bacterium | reverse complement strand
CATCTAACGAATATTATTGCTGCTTTGCGTACCATGCCTGAGGTTACGGCTGTTGAACGCACAAAGTCTTGAAGAAGTATCTTCCATGAAGGAAACGATTTAGATGTTTGGCCGACGTAATCCCCTGACCCCACTGAAGCGGGTCGCGCTCGTCCTTTGGCCGGGTAGCTGGCATCGCCAAGGGCTTTATGTCGCCCATCGCTTAAAGCGCTTACCGGGAACGCCTGGCCGGATTGCGGCTGGTTTTGCTTGTGGTATTGCCATGTCCTTCACGCCTTTCGTTGGTTTTCATTTTATTTTGGCAGCTTTGCTCGCGCTCATTATCCGGGGTAATTTCATAGCCTCTGCGGTGGGTACCGCTGCTGGCAATCCTTGGACCTTTCCTTTTATCTGGTTTTGGATCTACGAGTTCGGCCGCTGGATCTTGGGGATAGAAAATGGCAGCGCGGTCATTACTGAAGGCGGTGGCTTTGGCGCCTTATTTGGTGAGCTGCTCAAATCATTCTGGACACTCGCCCTAGAAGGGCGTCTGCCTGAGGGAATTACCACCAGCTATTTGGGTGAAAACCTTTTGAATGTTTTCTGGCCCATGGTCGTGGGTGGCGTGCCAACAGCATTCCTTAGCTGGTTCCTGGTCTTCTTTCCGATTCGCGCCATGGTTAGGCGTTACCAATTCCGCCGCCGACGCTCTATGCTACGCCGCTTACGCCGTAAGCGGTTTCGCGATCGCTTGAAGAAGGGCATGACGCGAGAGAGTGAACTGGATGAGCCAGAAGCAGATGCCCCAGAAGACGTAACGACGATTACGGGTCCTGGACTGGAAAAGCCAATGGATGAAATAGCAGTGGAGAGTTCAGCCATCCCAAGGGTGGAGAGGTCTGAAGGATGATTATCGGTATAGGAAACGATCTTTGCCGCATAGACCGGATTGAGCAAACGCTTGAACGTTTCGGCGATCGCTTTGTGCAGCGTGTTTTTACCGAAATCGAGCAGGCAAAGTCCGATCGACGCGCACAGCGCGCGGCAAGCTATGCCAAGCGCTTTGCGGCTAAGGAAGCTTGTGCGAAGGCGCTTGGCACAGGCGTTCCCAGACGCGGTGTCCATTGGCGCGATTTAGGCGTTGTGAACTTGCCGAGCGGAAAGCCCACCATGGATTTACGCAACGGTGCGCTGACCCGCCTTGAAGAGCTCACGCCACCAGGCATGAAGGTGCAGATTGACGTGACCATCACAGACGACTATCCCCTTGCCCAGGCCCTCGTCATTATCTCGGCGGTGGCGGCAAACGACTAGAGAGGCAGGCGCATCCAGATTGCGCGCGGGTAAAGGATACTTATGGCGGACATGAACGGACGAAAAGACGAAGCGCTAGGCCCTGCTAAAAACAAGGTTGAGCACGGAGCTTCGATTATAAAAGAAGCCGTATATACGATTTTCTGGGCACTGGTCATAGCGCTTTTCGTGCGCACCCTTGCCTATGAGCCATTTAACATCCCCTCTGGATCGATGAAGCCGACGCTTTTGATTGGCGACTACATCTTCGTATCCAAGTTCTCTTATGGCTATAGCCGCCATTCCCTGCCTTGGTCGCCAGACCTTTTCGAGGGCCGCATTTTTGGTGAGGAGCCCGAGCGCGGTGACGTGATCGTCTTTAAAAAGCCGCCACAAAATTCAGAAGACTACATCAAGCGCCTCGTTGGGATGCCTGGGGACCGCATCCAGGTTATTGAAGGTATCCTTCACATCAATGGCGAAGCCGTGGAGCGTGAAAAGCTCTCGGTCGATTTTGATGAGGAAAATGGATTTCCCCGGCGTTTGACTCGCTATCTCGAAACTTTGCCTAATGGCGTTTCCCATCAGATTTGGGAAGAAAGCGACAACTACTACTCAGATAATACGCGCGAATTCGTCGTGCCCGAAGGGCATTACTTTATGATGGGCGACAATCGTGATCATAGCTCCGATAGTCGTGTAATTGGGCCGATCCCCTACGATAATCTGGTCGGACGCGCCGATGTCATCTTTGTCTCGCTTGATGGTGCAGAGCTGTTCGAGTTCTGGACCTGGCCCTGGACGATGCGCTTTAGCCGGCTTTTCAATGGCATCGAGTGATAGTGATAACGCCATTGCAACGGGCGGCTCGGCCGATTTAGCAGGCCGCCTTGGTCATGAATTCAAGAGAATTAAGCTTCTTGAGCGCGCGGTCACACATCGAAGCGCCCGAGGTTCTGGTAGTGGTGGTGATTACGAAAGGCTAGAGTTCCTGGGCGATCGGGTTCTGGGGCTCGTTGTAGCGGAGCTTCTTTTTCAGCGCTTTTCCCAGGAACCTGAAGGCGCACTCGCGAGACGCCATGCAGCACTTGTCAGACGAGAAGCCTTGAGCGAAGTTGCCTCCACCATTGGGCTTGGCGAGTTTCTCCTTCTTGCTAAGGGTGAAGATGAGGCGGGTGAGCGAGAAAATCCAGCTTTGCTCGCGAACGCTTGCGAGGCGATCATTGCGGCCCTTTATCTAGACGGCGGCCTAGAGGTTGCCGAACGCTTTATTCTCAAACACTGGGTCGCTATGGCCGAGCGGGCGAGTAATCCGCCGCGTGATAACAAGACAGGCTTGCAGGAATGGGCACAAGCGCGCGCACTCGCGCTGCCGCTTTATAGAGAAATCTCCCGCGTGGGGCCCGCGCACGACCCGCACTTCAAGATCGAAGTTAGGGTTGACGGCGAGGCGCCCGCTGAAGGCCAGGGCAAATCCAAGCGTCAAGCCGAGCAGGCGGCAGCCGGAGCCCTTTTAAGCCGCTTGGGCGAAAGTAGTGAGGAGCCTTCTCAATGAGTAAAACGGCACGTTGTGGCTTTGTGGCATTAATTGGTGCGCCAAACGCCGGTAAGTCGACCCTTTTAAATACGGCTGTCGGCGGGAAGGTCTCGATTGTAAGCCACAAAGTGCAAACGACACGTACCCGCATCAGGGGTATAGCAATCCAGGGGGAAAGCCAGATTGTCTTTATCGACACGCCCGGAATTTTTGAGCCTAAACGCCGCTTGGAGCGTGCAATGGTCTCGGCTGCTTGGAGCGGCGTTGAGGATGCGGATCAAGTCGTTCTGCTGTTCGATGCACAGCGTCACAAAGTGGACGAGAACACGCTCCGTATTATTAAAGGGCTGAAAAAGCGCCGCCGAAAGGTAATCCTTGTCCTGAACAAGGTGGATCTCATCAAGCGCGAGGAGCTCTTGGCGCTCTCCGCACGTTTCGCTGAGGAGGAGATCTTCGAGGCCACTTTCATGATTTCCGCCCTAAACGGTGATGGGGTCGCAGACCTTCTTGCCCATTTAGCTGAGCGGATGCCTGAAGGCCCCTGGCATTTTCCTGAAGATCAGTTGTCAGACCTTCCACAAATGCTTTTGGCGGCTGAAATTACGCGTGAGAAATTATTCGAACGACTTCACCAGGAACTCCCCTATGCCCTAACGGTGGAGAGTGAATCGTGGGAAGAATTTAAAAACGGCGACGCAAAAATTCGGCAGATAATCTTTCTGCAGCGCTCGCAGCATAAGGCGATCTTGCTAGGGAAAGGTGGAAGTAATATCAAGCAGGTGCGTGAACTTGTTCAAAAGGAGCTTGAAGATATTTTTGAGCGCAAGGTGCACCTGTTCATCCATATAAAGGTAAGGGAAAACTGGATCAACGACCCTGAGCGCTATCGCGCCTGGGGCTTGGATTATAACGCCTGATTTTATGCGGTGGACCGATGACGCCATTGTCTTGAATACCCAACCCCATGGTGAGGGGGCTTTGATTGTCCAGCTTCTTACCCACGAAAGAGGGCGCCATGCAGGGCTGGTGCGTGGTGGCCAATCACCACGGCTTCGCGCGCTCTATCAGGCTGGCAATTGCATCCAAGCAACCTGGACCGGACGGCTTGCAGAGCACCTCGGTACATACCAAGGGGAATTTCTGGCAAGCCACGCAGCCCGCCTGATGGACGAGCCGAAGCAGCTATTGGCCTTATCCGCTGCCACGGCCGTCATCGAGAGAGCTTTGCCCGAGCGTGAGCCGCATCCTGCTTGTTATGAGGGAATGCTAGTACTTCTGGATGCCTTAGAGGGCGATCACTGGGCGGAGGTCTATGTGAGCTGGGAACTGGCAGTGCTGGCCGATCTTGGATTTGCGCTGGGGCTTGATAGCTGTGCGGCCAATCCTGATTGGCAAGAGACGCCAAACGACCAACTTGCCTATGTCAGCCCAAAAACGGGGCGTGCTGTTTCACTTTCCGCCGGTGAGCCCTACCACGAGCGTCTTCTTGTACTCCCCGGTTTTCTCTTAGGCCGGGGCAAGGGCGGGGATGAAGAGGTAGGGCAAGGTTTAGCACTTTCAGGCTATTTCCTAGAGCGCCACGTCTTTCACCCACAAGATCGCCAGCTCCCAGACGCGCGCAGGCGCTTGTCGGAGCTATTCATTACGCGTTGACGTGCTGCTATCCCTTGCGGAATTGGATGCAGTCATTACTATATATAGCGGTTTTCTTCAGGAGTTGTGATGGCACCGTCTTCTTCACCATTGGAAAGTGGGAACGTTCGTGATGTGCGGCTGACAGAGGCGCTGTCGGAGCGTTATCTTTCCTATGCGCTTTCCACTATTATGGCGCGTTCGCTGCCCGATGTACGTGATGGGCTGAAGCCGGTTCATCGGCGCCTGCTTTATGCTATGCGCCAGTTGAAGCTCGACCCTGACTCCCCCTATAAGAAATCCGCGCGCGTCGTCGGTGACGTCATTGGTAAGTTTCACCCTCATGGTGATCAGTCAATCTATGACGCGTTGGTGCGCTTAGCGCAGGATTTTGCCCTACGTTATCCCTTGATCGACGGCCAAGGAAATTTCGGTAACATCGACGGCGATAATGCAGCCGCCATGCGTTATACCGAGGCACGGCTGACAGCGGTTGCAGAACACCTCTTGCGTGGAATTGACGAGGATACCGTTGATTTCCGCCCCACCTATGACGGAGAGGCTGAAGAGCCTGTCGTCCTCCCGGCTGCCTTCCCGAATTTACTGGCCAACGGGTCGCAGGGCATTGCCGTTGGCATGGCGACTTCGATACCTCCGCATAATGTGGCGGAGATTTGCGATGCGCTGCTGCACTTGATCAAAACGCCAAATGCGACGATTGAAAAGCTCGTGGACTTGATGCCAGGGCCGGATTTTCCGACCGGCGGCGTCTTGGTCGAGGAGCGGGAGACGATCGTCGATGTCTATGCCAAGGGCCGGGGATCACTGCGGTTACGCGCGCGCTGGGAAGTCGAGAAAATAAAAGGCGGCAGCTATCAGATTATCGTCACGGAAGTCCCGTTCCAGGTGCAAAAATCGCGCCTGATTGAAAAAATTGCAGAGCTGATAACAGCGCGCAAGGTCGCGATGCTGGTCGATATCCGCGATGAGTCGACTGAAGAAGTCCGTATCGTCCTTGAACCAAAAAGCCGCAATGTCGATCCCGATGTCTTGATGGAATCGCTCTTCCGGCAGAGCGAGTTGGAAAGCCGCGTTTCCCTGAACATGAACGTGCTTGATGCCGATAATACACCGCGCGTTATGTCGCTGAGGGAGGTCCTACGGGCCTACCTCGATCATCGTCACGTGGTGTTGGTGCGCGGGACGGAACACCGGCTTGAAAAAATCGCACGCCGCCTGGAGATCCTTGAAGGCTACCTGGTCGCCTATTTGAACTTGGACGAGGTGATCAGGATTGTTCGCGAAGACGATGAGCCTAAAAAGGTCATGATGGCGCGCTGGACGTTGAGTGACCTTCAAGCTGAATCGATTCTCAATATGCGTTTGCGAGCATTGCGCAAGTTGGAAGAGATTGCGATCCGCAAAGAGCATGAAGGACTTACAGGTGAGCAGTTAGATCTAACCGCCTTGCTGGGTGACGACGGGCGCCGCTGGGCGTGTATTTCCGGGGAGATCAGAGAGCTAAAGAAGACATTTGGCGCCAATACACCACTTGGCCGCCGCCGCACGGATTTAGCAGGTGCTCCCTCGGATGTCGTAATCCCCTTGGAAGCCGTGATCGAACGCGAACCCGTTACGGTCCTTTGCTCCGCCAAAGGCTGGATCCGCTCCATGAAGGGGCATTTCGAGGGGACCCCTGAGGCCCGCTATAAGGAGGGTGATCGCGAACGCTTCGCTATTCAGACAGAGACAACGGATAAGCTCCTGATCTTCGCGACGAACGGGCGTTTTTATACGCTGGCCGTGGATAAGCTGCCTGGAGGCAGGGGGTTTGGCGAACCGCTACGCTTGATGATTGATCTGCCTAACGACCAAGATGTCATCCAGGTGATGGTTCACCGGCCAGGCCGCAAGCTTCTGATCGCCTCGGCGGAGGGGCGCGGTTTCCTCGTGGCGGAGGATGAGGTGATCGCGCAGACCAAAAACGGCAAGCAGGCCTTAAACCTCGCGTCAGGCGTTGAGGCCGCTATCTGTTCGGTTGTGCCAGACGGCGCGGACAGCATCGCCGTGGTGGGCGAGAACAGGAAGCTCCTTATCTTCCCACTGGAGGAACTGCCAGAGATGACCCGCGGCCGCGGCGTGATATTGCAACGCTATAAGGACGGCGGTCTATCGGATATCAAGGCTTTCGTCTTGGCCGATGGCTTGACCTGGGCGCAAGGTGCGGGACGAACCCGGACGGAAACCAATCTTCTCGCGTGGCAGGCCAAACGCGCTGCGGCCGGTCGCATGCCGCCTACGGGCTTTGCCAAATCCAACAAGTTCGGTCGATAGACTTACCTGGACTTTTCACCAGTCTCCCGAAGTGTTCTTGCAATAACAATCAAGGCGCGATAGGTATGCATATAATGCATGAATAAATAGTAATTATTGAATAAGATTCGGGAGAGGTTTAGTGCGTAGGGTCATCGTTTTGTCGCTGGTTTTGTTTTCGGCATTTACCGGGGGAGCATTTGCTCAAAATAAATCGAGCGATTTTTCTACTGAGAAGTCAGTATCGTACAGTAAGGCAGGAATCGAACTAATACAGTCCAATACGAATGATTCGGGCCCAAGCTATTTAGCAAGTAATTTGGAGGAATTACGGAGAAATTTTAATAAGAATGCTTCGAGTTTCCGCCTCCCGAGCGAATATAGATTGAACGAATATGAATTTGAAGAAGGGGAGGTTACTAATTCTGCATCGTTCTCTATAAATGAGAATATGCATGTATTTATTTTTCTTAGTAAAGAGAGTGAGGCTGTTACTCAATTTTATCTAGGAATGGACCCGCAAAATAGCGATGAATCAGCATTCGCGATTTTAACAATGGCAGCGTTAATTCAGACACTTAATCCGGACTTGGAAAGAGAGGAGATCGGTCCCATTCCGCTGGAGTTAGTTAATAGAGCCAAAGAGTCGCGTAGCTACGTGATCGACGGCATAAAGTACACCCTCACTGCGGGGGCTGGAATTGGCTGGTGGCTCCTGGTTGAGCCAGCTTCGACATGATCTCATAATTTAACACAGGTTATTTCGCGAAATGATTTGAAGAGTCCATTGTTTGCTTCAGCAAACTTGCCCTTTTCCCTGGTCAAGGTCTCGCCCCTCCATTAAAAGTTAGGCAGCCTAGATAAGCGGTAAATAAGCGGAAAGGCGCGGCCCCGGGGTATGCAAGGTCTTGCAGCATTTGTCCGTTTTGTAGACGGGCTGAACGAGAAAATCGGTAGGTACATTTCATGGCTGACATTGGCCATGGTGCTGGTCACTTTTGTTGTCGTCATTCTGCGCTACGTCTATGCCATCGGCTGGGTATGGCTGCAGGAATCATACGTTTGGATGCATGGCATCGTCTTCATGGTAGGGGCAGGCTATACGCTTCTCCATAACGGTCATGTACGTGTCGACATTTTTTATCGGCCAGCAGGTGCGCGCTATAAGGCGTTGATCGATCTGTTGGGGGCATTTTTTCTGCTGCTTCCGATCATCGTTATCGTTTTCATATCTACAGACGGTTATGTCATCCAATCCTGGTCACGTCTTGAAGAGTCACGTGAAGCAGGCGGCCTCCCAGGGCTGTTCATTCTAAAATCATTTATTTTGGTATTTGCTGTCCTGATTGGCCTTCAAGGCCGATCCATTGCAGCGCGTAGCGTTTTGATTCTTCGCGGGAATAAAGAATTCTTGGTCGAGGAAGAAGGGGAGGTTTTGTAAGATGGACCCCCAATCTCTCGGCGAAGTTCTCAGCCTTTCAATGTTCGCTGTCGCCTGTTTGGTGCTTCTTTTGGGTTATCCTGTTGCTTTCTCGCTGGCTGGGACGGCGATGGGTTTTGCGACACTCGGATGGTTTTTCGGCCTGCTCAATTTTAACTTTATCGGTGCCATTCCCTCGCGATTTTTCGGCGTGATGGTGAACGAACTGCTGGTTGCTGTGCCACTGTTTGTTTTTATGGGTGTGATGCTGGAACGCTCGCGCATTGCCGAACAGTTACTTGAGACTATGGGACTGCTTTTCGGAAAGACGCGCGGGGGTCTCGGCATCTCCGTTATAATTGTTGGTATGCTCCTCGCCGCTTCCACGGGCATTGTTGGGGCGACGGTGGTGACAATGGGGCTGTTGTCGCTTCCCTCCATGTTGAAGAGTGGCTATGACCCCAAGCTCGCTTGCGGCGTTATCTGTTCTTCAGGAACACTCGGACAGATCATTCCACCCTCCATCGTGTTGATCTTGCTGGGTGATATTCTTCAAGGTGTAAATCAAGAGGCACAACTGGAGTTGGGGAACTTCGCCCCCGACCCCGTCTCCGTGATCGACCTCTTCGCGGGCGCATTCCTGCCTGGTGTGATGCTGGTGGGTCTCTATATAGCCTGGGTTTTGTTCAAGGGTGTGGTCAGCCCGGATAGCTGTCCGGCGGTGGTCCGGGCCGAAGGCGATGACGAGGCGCTGGGCGCGCGTGTGCTTCGCGTTATGGTTCCGCCGGCAGCTTTAATTCTTTTGGTGCTGGGCTCTATTCTGATTGGAGCCGCCACACCGACGGAGGCAGCGGCCATGGGCTCTGTCGGGGCGATCCTTTTAGCTGGGCGGGCATTGGATGAGCGGCGTGCCTGGCCGGTCTATGTGGCAGGATTGTGCCTGTTGGCACTGGTCCCCCTGACATCGATCTTCGATCTTCGTATGCAGCGCAACGAGATTCCGATCTCCGATCTTGTTGCGGCTATTATCGCGGGTGTGGCCTTGACCGCGCTGACCTGTGGAATTTGGGTTTCTTTGAGGCGCGTGTATCAAAGCGGTATCCTTTCAGAGGTGATGCGCTCAACAGTCAAGATATCCGCAATGGTTTTTGTGATCTTGCTGGGCGCTTCGATCTTCTCACTGGTGTTTCGCGAATTGGGTGGGGACAAGTTCGTTGAGGATATCCTGACATCGCTTCCAGGCGGTGCTTTTGGCGCCATGCTGGTTGTTATGGCCTTGATGTTCTTCCTGGGCTTTTTCCTGGACTTCATCGAGATTACCTTTGTGGTGGTGCCCATCGTCGGCTTTCCGCTGCTAAAGTTGGGTCTGGATCCGGTTTGGCTCGGCGTAATGATTGCCGTCAATTTGCAGACCTCGTTCCTGACACCGCCCTTTGGCTTCGCGCTCTTTTATCTGCGCGGTGTTGCGCCGCCCTCAATTACGACGATGGATATCTATCGTGGAATCTTGCCGTTTGTGATTATACAGCTTATTGGTTTGGCCATCATCGCTGCGGTTCCTGGGTTAGCGACTTGGCTTCCAAGTGTCCTCTTCTAGGGCACTTTTAATGATCTTTAGATCATGAAAGTGCTCTAGCTTCTTATTATTACGCACTTTCCGGGCGCAAAGCCGCACACACTTTTGCTGAAAGTGCCCTAGGCGATAAAGCGGAATTACAAAGAATTAGGGCGGCTCCAGATCGGAGCCGCCCTTTCTTTTTGTGCTTTAAAGCGGAGGAGTATTTAGTCGATCCACTTAAAGGGCAAGCCGCGTGCATTGTAGAACGCTTGCTCCGACACCTTAGCGTAAGCAATTGCTTGCTTGCGGAAGGAAACGATTGAATCCATGACCTTTTGGCTCAAAGCATCCGCTGCTGCCAATTCCCCGATAACCTGGCCTGAGAGGGCACCAAGGCCATCTAGAACCTCATCGGGGAACTGCTTCAAGATAACGCCGTGATCGTTCACCAGCGTGTTGAGGGCGCGGTTGTTATTCGCGACAAATTCACTCAACACATAGCCGTTCGCGTAGGCGTTGGCCATCTGGACAATGGCCTGCAGTTCACTATCAAGGCTTTCCCAAGCTTGCAAGTTGATGAAGTTATCAAGCAGCGTCGCTGGCTCGTGCCAGCCTGGATAGTAATAGAACTTCGCACTCTTATAGAGGCCAAAAGCTAGATCATTGTAGGGGCCAACCCACTCGGTCGCATCAATTGCGCCTGACTGAAGTGCCGGCGGAATTTCGCCACCAGGCAGGTTTACGACGTTACCGCCGGCTGCCTTCACGACCTCACCACCGAGGCCCGGAATGCGCATCTTCAGGCCTTTATAGTCCTCAAGCGAGTTGATTTCCTTGTTGAACCAACCACCAGCTTGAACGCCGGTGTTGCCTGATGCGAAGAACTTGCAGCCCAATTCGCGGTAGACTTCATCGGCCAATTCCTGGCCCCCGCCGAACTGGATCCAAGCGTTTTGCTCGGCCACATTCAAGCCAAAGGGGATGGAGGCGATGAACTGGCTGGCAGGAACCTTACCCTTCCAATAATAAGGCGCGCCGTGGCCCATTTCGATTGTGCCGCTGGCAACCGCGTCCATGGTTTCGAATGCCGGAACGATTTCCTTGGCGCCGTAAACTTCAACCGTCAGGCGTCCACCTGAAGCTGCCGTGATGAATTCACCGACCTTATTAGCGCCTGTCCCGAGGCCTGGGAAGTTTTTCGGCCAGGTGGTCTGCATACGCCACACTTTGCGTTCTTGCGCGATCGCCGGTGCCGGAAAGGACGACGCGGCTGCCGCGCCAAGAGCGGCGCTGGCGGTCGCGGCCTTTGTTAAAAATTGGCGGCGTTTCATTTATTAATCCTCCCTGTCTTCTTCAAGTTAGGTGTTAGGTTTAGCCTAAGATTTTTTTTGAATCGGCTTAAGGCCGGAGAGAATAAGGCTGCTGCCTTAGCTGCGCAACCACGAGCGTTCGCACTCCAGCTCTGGTGTCGCCTCGGCGTCCGACATAATGCTCCAGCCGTCCCGGCCAAGGGCTTCGATAGGCCGAAAGCGGGTTTTGTAGGCCATCTTTCGGCTCTCTTTAATCCAATAGCCCAAATAGACGTGAGGAAGGCCGCGCGCTTTCGTTGCCTCAAGCAACCAAAGCACCATGTAGATTCCTAAACTGCGCGCCTGTTCAGCAGCCGAAAAGTAACTGTAGACCGCGGAAGAGCCGTTGGGGAGCCAGTCCATCAATAGAGCAGCGACGAGTGCGCGGTCTGGCCGGCGAAACTCAACTATGTAAGTTTCGAGATCGCTTTCTTCGATCATCGAGCGGTAGTCTTCCCCGTTCATGATCGCCATCTCGCCGTCGCCATGGCGATTTTTGAGATATGCCTTGAAAAGTGCAAAGTGCTCTTGGGTTGCCATCGGCGGACGCTCTATCACCGCGAGATCGCGGTTTCGCGCTACGATGCGCTTCAACGATTTTGAAGGTTTGAAGGTCGTGACAGGCACACGAACTGGGATGCAAGCCTCGCATTCATGACAAGCTGGCCGGTAAGCAAAACGATGGCTGCGCCGAAAGCCCGCCCGTGTCAGAAGGTCATATCGCTGAGGTCCACAAGGCCCCGAAACCTCTGCTAGGAGTTTGCGCTCAAAACGCCCCTTTAAATATGGGCAAGGTGTTTCGGAGAGAACGTAGTAAGGAATTGCCGCACGATTATCGGATGGCGCACCCTTGCCTTCAATGCTGCAAGCATTGCGCGGTTGCGCGTGGCCGGGCTTTGCCTCGGCGGCTCTGCCGTCCCAGTCTTGGTGTCCTGCCTGTTCAGCTTGTTCCATATTATAAGGTTCGCATTTTTTTCGGTCCCAGGTCCAGTCCTCGTTTGATCGCGTGGGGGCCATGGCGGCATGAAAACCTGCTTACCTAGAGCGCTTTCAGCAAAAGTGTGTGCGGTTTTGCGCCCGCAAAGCGCGTGACAACAATGACCTAGAGCACGTTTGATGATTCTGAAATCATTAAACGGGCTCTAGGACGAACGGCGGACAACCACAGTGCCTGAAATCAAGTCATGGACCGTGCGATTGCGATGAGTAAAGAGGGGGACCAGCAGCACAATCCAAAAGGTCATCACGATCGAAAGATAGAAAGTTGCCGTTGCAACAAAGGCCTGGCCATAGCTGGGGGGCTTATCCGTCATGATGTCACGCACCTCCAGCCCGATCAGCGCCATGCCAGGCGTTGCCGCGTTCCGGCCGATGAAAAAGGTATGATACCAAAGAGCGAGCGCTATGATCACACCGCCAATGACGAAAAAGGCTAACCCGAGAGTTAAGATGATCAACAGGGTGGCAGTCGCATAAGAGACGACAGTTAAAATAATGACATCGATGATATAGGCGATGATGCGCTTGAAAATAACGCCTTCTTTCGAGGAGGGGGGAGCGTAACCTGCGTATCCACCCGTTGGCGAGGTTGCCTCATCCCACTGCGCATCGTTGCCGCCACCAGAAGTGGGTAAATGACCTTGGCCACCGTCTTTGTCGCTCAAGCGCTTAGCCTTTTATTTTTAGCTTAATTTCTAAAGGAAAAACTGCGTAATCCTATGCTTGGCTTTCATCTCAGGCAACCCGGTGGTTGTTTCCAGCCCCACGAACTAGCCGTTGCCATCTTCGAATTCTGGGATGTTCACCAAGGGCTTGTCGCGTAGCAGAATAATCGAAATTCG
Organism: uncultured Acidimicrobiia bacterium; assembly: GCA_964194655.1. Classification (GTDB taxonomy): domain Bacteria; phylum Pseudomonadota; class Alphaproteobacteria; order Kiloniellales; family Kiloniellaceae; genus JAJFGK01. The sequence continues at coordinate 3,180 of CAXMNO010000219.1, read as the reverse complement.
CCGGTTTTGTGGGGAGAAGGGATCGTCTTCGACAAAAGGATCTTGGGCAGCCCGGCCAACAACGGAATCAATGCGCGACGGGTCCAATCCACCTTCCAAAAGTGCCCTGCGGCTAGCGTTTGCCCGGTCCGTTGAGAGTTCCCAGTTGGAATAACCATTGTGACCCTTGAAGGGTTGGGCGTCGGTATGGCCCTTGATCGCTATTTTGTTGTCGAGCTCGGAAATCGCTTGGACAACTTTGGCAATCAAGTCTTTGGTGTGCTCAAACATATTCGCCGAGCCCGAGGGGAACATAGCAGTCTTATTGCGGTCGACGATTTGTATGCGCATGCCTTCAGGCGTTTGGTCGATAACAAGATTGTCTTTTAACTCTTTGAGTTCAGGGTCTTCTTCGAGGGCTTGAAGCAAACGCTCCTCTGTCTTGGCGAATTGCTCTTGTTCCTGCTGCTCTAAAAGCGCGTCGATCGTCTTTTGATCCGGCTCGATGACGACCAGTTGCTCCTCGCCGCCACCTTGGCCAGGGCCTTTTTGTGTTTCGGGATTGCCGCGTTGGTCTTGACCGCCGTCACCGCCCTTTTTGCCGATTGACTCACCCTCCCAATTTTCATCGGCTGAGGGAAGCGCAATCGTAATGCCGATGGGGGAGGTGTCGTTTTTAAGTGCGCCATCGACCGTGATGGTATTGCCACCGAGCACGCCATCGGATCCCCTGGAGCTGCCGGTGACGAGCGATGGCGCGAAATAGTCCGCGATGCCTAGTTTCTGCACTTCAGTGGTCGCGTTCAGCAACCACATCAACAAGAAGAAGGCCATCATGGCAGTGACGAAGTCAGCGTAGGCAATCTTCCATGCGCCGCCATGGTGGCCACCGTGGCCACCTTTCTTCACTTTTTTTATGATTATTTGGCTGCGATCGTCAGTATTTGCCATAGCTTACCGTCTCAGACTCGATCGCCATTATCGCGCGCTGTTGGTGCACTCTGATTTAGTGTCATACTGGTGCACCTAGCTCGGATGCGGCGTCTTCGACCTCATAGAAGGTTGGTCTGGTATGGGAGAGGAGCGTTTTGCGCGCAAATTCAATCGCAACCGCCGGTGGGCTACCGGACATGTGAGCCAGGATACCGGCCTTCAGGCATTCAAAATACTTCGAATCTTCCTCCATAGCTTTGTTATAGGCCCCGCCCATGGGACCGACGAAGCCATAGGACAGCAAGATGCCCAAGAAGGTGCCGACCAATGCCGCGCCGATGGCATGGCCTAGAACCTCGGGCGGCTCCGAAATCAGGCCCATTGTATGGATAACGCCCAAAACGGCCGCGACGATGCCCATGGCCGGCAGACCGTCGGCAAGCCCGGCAATTGCGTCACCGACCGATTTTTCCTCATGGTGGTGGGTTTCCAGTTCCAGATCCATAAGGGCTTCGACCTCATGTGGATTGTCCGCGCCGAGAACCATTAGACGAAGGTAGTCGCAAACGAACTCCACGGCATGATGGTTAGCGTAAAATTTTGGAAATTGCTGAAAGAGCGTCGATTCGCTCGGGTTCTCTATATGTTGTTCCAGTCCCAAATTGCCTTTCGATTTAGCGACCCGAAAGATTTGATACAAAAGACACAGCAGCTCAAGGTAGTCCGCTTTCTTATACCTAGGGCCCTTGAATGCACGACCAACACCACCGAGAAGGCGCTTTAGGGTGGCGGTACCCGCGGAACAAATCAACGCGCCTAGACCGGCACCAAAAATGATAACGAACTCGAAAGGCTGCCACAGGATCTCCAGATGTCCGCCCGCAGCGGCATAGCCGCCGAGCACGGCTGCAGTAACGAGAATTAATCCGATAATAGGAAACATGAACCGCTCTTTGTTTCGTCAATCCCAAGGAGCCCTATCATCGTGAGTATTGGTTAAAAAACGTCTAACCGGACTTTGTGCTAAGGCCTTGTACTATAATAAAATTTTTGATTTTGCTGTATTTATCACAAACTTTAGTAAGTCTTACCCTTAACGTTGGACTTAATCAGGGCGGCCGAAGTACCAAAGATGCAGCTTGGTTTCGCGCCTGTCGGTGAGGGTGAGAATCCGATCGGCAGGGTAATCGGCCACCTCAAAAGAGTTTGAAATCAGTAGACTACCGGATCGCATTTCGGCAATGGCTTTATGAAAGATCTCCGGCATAGGGGCTGGAGATAAAAAGCAGTAGATAACATCATATTGCGAAAGGTCTTCATCCCAAAGCCTTTGGTATTTTACGGTCGCATTTTTCCGGCCTAAAAGGCGAAGGCTTGAGATTAAGAAGGGAAGTGGGGCTGTTTCTACCCCCACAAAATGGCTTTCCGGGCGTGCTTTCGACAGAAAATTCAATAGCCCAGCGAATCCGCACCCCAGATCAACGACTTTTACCGCATGGCCTTTGGGAAGGAGGTTGTAAACCTGCTGCCATGTCGTCTTGTTGGAGAGATAAAGGGGGACCCGCTCACCGACGCTGTTCCAAAAGACCAGTAGCAAAATCAAAAAGCCCGTAAGGTAAACCCACGAGGGCAAGCCCAATGTCAGTGCTAACCCCGCAAGTGGCGGAAGGAGAAGGTTCAGCGGGACCCACCAGTAGGGCAACTTCACGAGGTAGCCGAAAAATGCTGCAAGCGATCCCTGGGAAAACAAAAAGAGGAAAAAAGATATCTTTAAACCCAAGGTACTAAAGGCGAGCGTGCCAAGACCTTGAACAACAATACCAGCGAGAACCTGGCATAGCAGCGCAATCACTAGAGGGCGTCGCCTAATCGCATTGAAAAATGGATGCATGGGGCGGCTCCATGGCCTTTTGCTCACACGCTTGGCCTCTACACTATAGCGTCCTATTGTCCGGGCGGAAATCTATAGCGACAAGGGACGCTGCGATGACTGAAATTACTGTAAATGCCGAAGACTATCGCCGTGTTATCGGACAATTCGCTACCGGCGTCGCGGTGGTATCTTGCTTAGATGCGAACGCTAGGCCAGTCGGCATTACCGTGAATTCGCTGACATCGGTATCGCTCGACCCGCCGGCCCTCCTTTGGTGCTTAGGGGATGACGCGGTAAATCGAGAGGCTTTTATGGCGTGCTCTATCTTCGCTATAAATATTTTGGGCGAGGCGCAGGCTTCCATTTCCAACCACTTCGCAGACCCGCACCGCACT
>CAXMNO010000218.1:0-3367 GCA_964194655.1 uncultured Acidimicrobiia bacterium | reverse complement strand
CCCCCTTTTCGGCAATACGACCCTCATGCAAACACAATTGACATCCAAAGCGGCAACAAGCGCGCCCTGGTCTGAGGCTTTGATGGGCGAACATTTCTTGCCCTCAGTAGAGACCTTTGCCGCCGCGATTGACCGGCTTGCAAGTGAGGATGCGCTTTCGCTCCCCTTCATGGATGAGGCGTTGACGGCCTATCTGTTGGCGGAAAGCGAGAAGATGTCCTACCTCCCGGCCACTCCGACGTTAGGGGGTGCCGAGCGGCGAGTCTATCAAGATTTCGAACTGACGATGACCTTTCAGCCCGATGATCCCTTTTCGCGCTTCGCCCGCGCGCTTGATCGCTTGAGCGATGCGGCATTGGCATTGCTTGATCCAAATCCCTGCCCTGGGATGACCCACAACGACTTGATCTTGCAGCGCTATCAGCCCGGGTCCGGCGGAATTACGCCGCACCGTGACCATATTCGATACTGCGGCTTGGTCTCGCTTTTCCTTTTGACGGGCCATGGCGATTTTTACGTCTGTAAGGACCGCGACGGCGCGGACGCTAGGCGCTTGCCAAGCCCATCGGGCTCGCTCGTCCTCATGCGTGGTGCGGGCTTTGCTGGCCTAAAAGATCGGCCCTTTCATACGCTAAGGGACATTCGCAGCTTTCGCGTTTCCTTTGGGCTGCGCTGGGACACGCGCCCGGGGGAGCCGATCTAGCCGGGTGCCGGGTTTTCTATGCAAACCGATGAATTCGATTTTGAACTGCCTGAAGAGCTGATCGCGCAAGTCCCTATCTCTCCGCGGGACCAAGCCCGCTTGTTGCGGGTGGATAGCGCACTCAGCGATCATATTGTGCGCGAGTTACCAGACCTCCTGCAGCCAGGTGATTTATTAGTCACCAATAACACACGGGTCATCCCCGCACGCCTTTTGGGCCTGAGACCCAATGACCAAGGGGGTGGCGCGCGCATTGAGGTAACGCTGCACCAAGATCGTGGCGATGGCGATTGGCGCGTTTTTGCGAAACCTGCCAAGAAGCTCAAGACCGGCGATGCAATCCGCTTTGCAGACGACTTGGCGGGCGAAGTCCTAGGCAAGGAGCCCGATGGCCAAGTCTTGCTGCGGTTCAACTGTTCCGGCGCCGCGCTTGAAAAAGCGTTGGAAGAGCAAGGCATTATGCCCCTTCCCCCTTATATCTCCCGGCCAAAGAAAGGCGATGCGCGCGATAACAAATCCTATCAGACGATCTTCGCGCGCCAATCAGGGGCCGTTGCCGCGCCCACGGCTGGCTTGCACTTCACGCCGGAGCTGCTGGAGGCCATTGAGGCCAAAGGGATCGAACGCGTAGAACTCACGCTTCATGTGGGTGGCGGCACCTTTCTTCCCGTTAAGACGGATGAGATCGAAGCCCATAAAATGCACAGCGAATGGGGAGAGATCACGCCCGAAGCGGCTGAGAAGATCAACGCAGTACGCGCAAATGGCGGGCGCATCGTCGCCGTGGGCACGACCAGCCTTCGACTGCTGGAAAGCGCTTGTAGCGATGGTGCAATCCGGCCCTTCAAGGGCGAGACGAATATCTACATAACGCCTGGGCGCAAAGTATATTCAGCTGATCTATTGCTGACGAATTTCCACTTGCCGCGCTCAACGCTCTTTATATTGGTTTCAGCCTTTTCCGGCTTAAAGCGTATGCGCTCGGCCTACGAACATGCGAAAACTTCCGGCTACCGCTTTTTTTCTTATGGCGACACCTGCCTTTTGACCCGCGAGGATTTGATTAGATGAGCCTTGGATTTGAGCTTCTGGGCCAAGATGGCATGGCACGGTGTGGCCGGGTGACGACAGCACACGGATCGATTGAGACCCCGGCCTTCATGCCGGTTGGGACTGTTGGTACGGTGAAGGGCATATTGCCGGAACAAGTGGCTGCCAGCGGCGCGGAAATCCTTCTCGGCAACACCTATCACTTGATGCTGCGGCCTGGGGCGGAACGTGTGGCGGAGTTGGGCGGCCTTCATAAGTTCATGAACTGGCCAAAGCCGATATTGACCGATTCCGGCGGCTTTCAGGTCATGTCACTCGCGAGCTTGCGGAAAATCGACGAGGAAGGCGTAACCTTCAAATCGCACCTCAACGGCGAAGCGCACGCCCTTTCGCCCGAGCGTGCGGTTGAAATCCAAGACCTGTTGGATTCCAATATCACCATGGTGCTCGATGAGTGCACCCCCTTTCCAGCCGATCACGAGACGGCGAAACTTTCCATGGAACGTTCCATGCGCTGGGCGGCGCGCTGCAAGGAAGCTTTCCGTGACCGCGACGGCTATGGCCTTTTCGGCATTGTGCAGGGAAGCGTTTATGAAGACCTTCGCCTGGACTCGGTCAAATCGCTCACCGAAGTCAGCTTCGATGGCTATGCCATTGGCGGGCTTGCCGTGGGTGAAGGCCAGGAGTCGATGCTGAAAGTTCTCGACTTCACAACGCCCGCGTTACCGCAAGATCGCCCACGCTACTTGATGGGGGTGGGCAAGCCCGCGGATTTGGTTGAATCGGTGCGGCGCGGCATCGATATGTTCGACTGCGTCTTACCAACCCGCTCGGGCCGGACGTCACAGGCCTTTACCCGGCGGGGCACGCTTAACATTCGTAACGCCCGCCATGCCGCCGATCCACGCCCCTTGGACCCGGATTGCCATTGCCCGACGTGCAGTGACTATTCACGCGCCTACCTTCATCATCTTGGAAAGGCGGGGGAAATGCTGGGCCCTATCCTATTGACCCTCCATAACCTCCATTACTATCAAGAGGTGATGCGCTCCTTGCGCGAGGCGATAAAGGCGCAAAGACTTGATACCTTCGCCGACGAACTCCACCGCAAAGAGGCTGAAGGCGATATCGCGCCGCTTTAAGGAGAAGCTCCATGACTGGAGAGAGCTACGAAAACCTAAGCCAATTGGGCGCGGCGTCGGAATTGCCTGCAAGCCCCGACGAAGCCAAACTAGAGGCCGTGCCAAACAGCTATCCGGGCGAGCTCTATCTGGTTCGTTTCACCTGTCCGGAATTCACCTCCATCTGTCCGGTGACCGGCCAACCCGATTTTGCACATCTGGTCATCGACTATGTCCCAGATAAGCTGCTGGTCGAGAGCAAATCTCTGAAGCTTTTTATGAGCTCTTTCAGGAACCACGGCGCCTTTCACGAGACCTGCACGGTCATGATCGCAAAGCGCTTGGAAGAGGTGCTTTCCCCTATCTGGATCAGGATCGGCGGCTATTGGTTTCCGCGTGGCGGCATCCCAATTGACGTCTTCTATCAATCGGGCGAAGTGCCAGAGGGCCTGTGGCTTCCCGATCAAGGCGTGCCGACTTATCGTGGCCGTGG
>CAXMNO010000217.1:0-2167 GCA_964194655.1 uncultured Acidimicrobiia bacterium | reverse complement strand
CATTACAATCCATTGAGTTGGCTGTAGCCCACTGTCGCGACGCAATGGCGAGCGCGGTCGTCACCAATCCCATCAGCAAGGAAGTGCTTATCGACGCTGGCTTCAAGCATCCAGGCCACACGGAGTTTCTAGCAGAGTTAGCTGGGGGCCGCCAAGAAGCCATTATGATGTTGGCTTGCGACCAATTGAAAGTCGTGCCTGTGACGATCCACTGCGCGTTAAGGGATGCGATCACCCAGCTTTCGCAAGAAAAGATCCTTCACGCTGCGAGAACGACGGCACAGGCGCTCATCCGCGATTTTGGTATAGAAAATCCCCGACTCGTCATGGCAGGTCTCAATCCTCATGCGGGTGAGAATGGAAAGCTTGGCCGTGAAGAATTGGAAATCCAAATTCCAGCGGCGGAAATCCTGAGAGCTGAAGGTATCGATATAGGCAACCCGCTGCCCGCCGACAGTCTTTTTCATGAAAGCGCGCGCTCAGGCTTCGATGCGGCGCTCTGCATGTATCATGATCAAGCTCTCATTCCGATAAAGACGATCGATTTTGAAAGGGGCGTTAACGTAACCCTCGGATTACCTTTCGTTCGCACTTCCCCAGATCATGGCACCGCTTTCGGCATCGCGGGCAAAGGTATCGCTAACAAGCGAAGCTTGGTGGAAGCCATGAAGATGGCAGCATCGATGGCAGAGCGGCGAGAGGCCCATCAAGGTTTTGCCGAAGATGGATGACCCTGTTGCGGCCCTCCCTCCACTTCGAGAAATCATTGCTAAACATGACCTAGGGGCTCGCAAGGGTCTTGGTCAGCATTTTCTTTTGGACTTGAACCTCACGCGGCGAATTGCGCGTGCGGCATCTCCTTTGGCCGATGCAACAGTCGTCGAAGTTGGCCCTGGGCCCGGCGGACTTACCCGCGCGCTCCTGCTCGAAGGTGCGACAAAAGTTATCGCGATTGAGCGTGACCGCAGGTGCATTGCGGCACTTAGTCATCTCGTGGAGGCAAGCGAAGGCCGCCTAAAGCTGGTTGAAGGCGATGCACTAGATATCGACATTAGGGAGTTGGGGCCACCACCAAGGGTCATCGTGGCCAACTTGCCCTATAACGTCTCAACGGCGATTCTGATCAAATGGCTAAAGCTGGTCGCAGAAGATGCGGGCGAGATTTCTCGAATGGTCTTGATGTTTCAATCCGAGGTGGCCGACCGCCTTCTTGCGAAGGCCGGAGGCAAGCATTACGGGCGCCTTTCTATTCTAACGCAGTGGCTAACAGAGGTGCGTCCGCTTATCAATTTGCCTCCAGGCGCGTTCACACCGCCACCGAAAGTTTTTTCCTCCGTCGTGGAATTGCGGCCACGTGCCGTCCCTCTGGCACCGGCAGAACTTGCGCTCCTTGAGCGGACGACCGCTGCGGCCTTTGGTCAAAGGCGCAAAATGCTCCGGCAAAGCCTTAAAAGCCTTACTGAAGATACTGTTTCACTCTTAGCGGCGACAAAGATCGACGGCACGCGGCGCGCCGAGACGCTCACGATTGAGGAATTTTGCAGCTTAGCGCGTGCCTTGAGTGCTGAAACGGATTAGAAAATCAGTCGCCTTGGCGTAACTTTTCGACAAAATCACGAAGACCAACCTGTCGGTCGCGGCGTAGTCGCTCTGCCCTAAGGACGGTCGACACTTGCGTGAGTGAGCGTTCTACGTCCTCGTTGATGATGATGTAGTCGTACTCGGCCCAGTGGCTCATCTCATCGGCGGCCTTGGCCATCCGGCCACGAACGACCTCTTCGCTATCCTGCGCGCGTGTGTAGAGCCGCTTTTCCAGTTCCTCTGTCGACGGCGGCAAGATAAAAATCCGCACGAGATCGCTTGGCACCTTATCGCTGAGTTGCTGTGTCCCCTGCCAATCGATGTCGAAAAGAACATCGCGGCCCTCAGCCAGCGTCGCTTCCACCGGCGCCCGGGGTGTCCCATAGCGATTGTCGAAAACGGTCGCATGTTCGAGGAATTCCCCTCCAGCAACCATTTCTTCAAAGCGCTCATGCGTTACAAAGAAATAATCCCCGCCCTCGACCTCGCCTGGCCTTGGTGGGCGGGTGGTTGCCGAAACGGATAGGGAGAGCCCTGGATCACTCTCCAGCAGCTTACGCGAAATCGTGGTCTTACCGGCACCCGA
>CAXMNO010000216.1:0-10458 GCA_964194655.1 uncultured Acidimicrobiia bacterium | reverse complement strand
CAACCGGCCCAAGCCTTTGCTGGACCAGGTTAAATCACCTGCCGATCTTCGCAAACTTGAGGAATCGCAGCTTCGCGAATTCGCTGATGAACTACGCCAAGAGGTTATCGATAATGTATCCCTCACCGGCGGGCACTTAGGCGCAGGCCTCGGCGTGGTGGAGCTGACGACGGCGATCCACTATACCTTCAATACGCCCGACGATATCCTGATCTGGGATGTCAGCCATCAGTGCTACCCCCACAAGATCCTAACCGGGCGGCGCGATCAAATGCACACCTTGCGCCAAGGCGGCGGGCTTTCCGGCTTCACGAGCCGTAAGGAAAGCGAATACGATCCTTTCGGTGCAGCCCATAGCTCGACTTCGATCTCGGCTGGTTTGGGCTTTGCTGTTGCGCGCGACTTCGCAGGCAAGGACAACAACGTCATTTGCGTGATCGGTGATGGATCGATTTCCGCTGGCATGGCCTATGAGGCGATGAATAACGCCGGTGCCACCGATAGCCGCTTGATCGTCATTCTAAATGATAACGAGATGTCCATTGCGCCGCCTGTTGGCGCGATGAGCGCTTATCTTTCGCGCTTGATATCTTCCAAATCCTTCCAGTCGATGCGCCATCTGGGTAAAGAGATGGCCAAGCACTTCCCCGGTCCCTTTGAGACGGCGGCAAAAAGAGCTGAAGAATACGCGCGCGGCATGTTGACGGGCGGCACGCTCTTTGAAGAGCTCGGCTTCTTCTACGTCGGTCCGATCGATGGGCATAATCTCGATCACCTTTTGCCGATTTTGCGCAATGCGCGCGATACCAACTTCGATGGGCCAGTGCTCATTCACTGCGTAACGCGCAAGGGTAAGGGCTATGACCCGGCCGAAAGCTCCGATGACAAGTATCACGGCGTGGCGAAGTTCGATGTCATTACTGGGAAGCAGTCGAAAAGCCCGCCAAAGGCACCGGCTTATCAAAACGTCTTTGCCGCGGCGCTGATTGCAGAAGCGCGTGAGGACGAGAAGGTTATCGCGGTCACAGCGGCGATGCCATCGGGCACGGGTCTCGATAAATTTGGGGCGGAATTCCCTGATCGAACCTTCGATGTCGGCATTGCCGAGCAGCACGCGGTGACATTCTGTGCCGGGCTTGCTTGCGAAGGCTTTAAGCCATTTGCAGCGATCTATTCGACCTTCCTGCAGCGTGGCTATGACCAGGTTGTGCACGACGTTGCGATCCAATCTCTTCCGGTTCGCTTTGCCATAGACCGTGCGGGCATGGTGGGGGCCGATGGCGTAACGCATCAAGGAAGCTATGATCTGGCCTACTTGGGCTGCCTGCCTGGCTTTACCTTAATGGCACCGGCTGATGAAGCGGAGCTGTTCCATATGGTTGCAACAGCTTGCGCGATAGATGATGGGCCATCGGCAATTCGCTATCCGCGTGGCGAATCGACCGGTCTTGTTGCAATGCCAGAGCGTGGCACGGTCCTTCCCATCGGGAAGGGGCGCATAATTCGCGAGGGCACGAAGGTTGCCATCCTTTCTTACGGCACAAGGTTGGCGGAGGCCTTGGTGGCGGCGGAGGAATTGGGGGCACGCGGGCTTTCCACAACAGTTGCCGATGCGCGCTTTGCAAAGCCCTTGGATCATGATTTGGTGCGGCGCCTCGCGCGCGAGCACGAGGTTATGATCACGGTGGAAGAAGCCTCAAAGGGTGGCTTTGCTACGCAGGTTATGCAGTTTATGGCATTGGACGGCCTGCTTGATGGCGGATTGAAATTCCGCCCGCTCACGCTGCCCGACCACTGGATCGATCACAATAAGCCGGAGGTTCAGTTGGCCGGCGCTGGGCTCGATGCCAAGGGCATTGTTACAGCCGTTCTCCTTGCGCTAGGTGAAGAGGTCGTGGAGTCGCCGGCGCGCGCTTAATCCGAACTGTTAGAATCCAGGCAATTGGGCCGTTAAATCGCTTGCGGCCAAAGATTTGCCGTGCGCAGGGTGCCTTATGGAACCAACCGTAGCAAAGCGGCCCGGGCGCGCGCGCGAAGCACCTAGCCCTGCCTTCTCCAGCCATCTCTTTAAGGTGGAGTTGAAGGCGATGGCCAAGCTTTCCTTGCCATTGGTCGGCAGTTTCACCGGTGCGGTTGCGATATCGACCACCGATGTGGTCATGATGGGCCATCTGGGCCCAAATGCCCTGGCGGCGGGCGCCCTTGGCTACAATCTGATTTTTCCGCTCTACCTTCTGGGCTTGGGCATAATCTTGGCGCTTGCACCCCTTGTGGCTCAGGCCCTAGGCGCAGGCGATGAGGTCGCGGTCCGCCGAAGTGTCCGGCAGGGTTTGTGGGCGGGGACGGCGGTTGCCGTTCCCTTTTCCGCGATTCTATGGTGGGGCGGCGATATTCTAGCGTCCTTTGGTCAAGACCCACTTCTCACCGGTATGGCAAGTGAGTACTTGAGGGTTATCCTTTGGGGTCTGCTTCCCTTATTTTGGTACAACGCGCTTAGATCCTTCCTGACAGCCTATTCGCATGCCGGTCCTATCTTGGTGATTTCTATGCTCGCCGTTGCCTTGAACATCCTTGGCAATTACGCCTTCATGTTTGGCCATTTTGGTTTTCCGCGTTTGGAGTTGGTGGGGGCTGGAATTTCAACATTGTTCGTTGATTTCTTCCTGTTCTTCGGCCTCTTTTTCTACATTCATTATCACCGGGAATATTCGCGCTTCGCCCTTTTTCAGCGCATCTGGCGGCCTGATTGGGGGCGCTTTCTGCTCCTTTTTAAGTTGGGGATCCCTATTGGGCTTGGAATTATTGCTGAAGCCTTTTTCTTTTCCCTGATCATATTCCTTTCCGGTCGTATCGGTGCGCAGGAGCTGGCAGCCGTTGCCATCGTTATTCAGATCATGACAGTTGCCTTCATGGCACCCTTAGGTGTTTCGCATGCCGCGATGGTGCGGATCGGCTATCACCTTGGCGCTGCGCAGTCTGGCCGGGGTTCGCCAACTGGGGTGAGAGTGGCAGCGATGGCGGCGATGCTGGTGAACTTTCTTGTGCTCTGTGTGATTGGCCTTGTGCTCATTCTGGTGGGCGATGACCTTGCGGCACGCTTTCTAGCGCCTGAACATCGCGGCGATGGAATCATCGTGGCGCTTGCCGCATCATTCGTCCTTACAGCCGCCATTTTTCAGTTCTTCGACGGTTTGCAGATCGTTGCCGTTGGCATCCTTCGTGGTTTGCAGCAGACGAAACTTCCCATGGTTTTGGCCTTCGTCGCCTTTTGGGGAATTGGGGCCAGTAGTGCCTGGTTTATGGGGGTTTATTTGAACGGTGGAATTACCGGCGTTTGGAGCGGTTTAGGTCTGGGACTTGGTTTTGGCGCGAGCATCGCCTTGATTTTGGCTTATCGCGCGGTGTGGCGTTTTGAAAAGGGTGCTGGGCATGTCGGGTGAAGGAAAGAAAAAAGTGGCCAAAGCCCGGGCCGACCAATTGTTGGTCGAACGTGGCCTGGCAGAGAGCAGAGCAAAGGCGCAGGCCGTGATCATGGCAGGGCTAGTCTTTTTGGGCGAGCAGCGCGTCGAAAAATCGGGCCAGCAGATTTCACAGGATAAACCGCTAGAGGTTCGCGGTCAGCCCCATCCTTGGGTCAGCCGTGGCGGGCTAAAGCTCGAAAAGGGCTTGGATCACTTTGGCATCGATCCGGCTGGCCTCACATGCCTTGATGTCGGTGCATCGACCGGGGGCTTTACCGATGTGCTGCTAAGTCGCGGTGCGGCCAAGGTTCATGCCGTCGATGTCGGACACGGCCAGCTTGCCTGGAAGCTTCGAAACGATGAGCGTGTGGCTGTGCACGAACGCACGAATGCGCGGCATTTGAATCGGGACATGATCGAAGATCCGATCGACCTTGTTGTCTGCGATGCCAGCTTCATCGGGCTGGAGGTTGTGTTGCCAGCGCCGCTTGCGCTGGCCAGCGATGCTGCACGCCTGATTGCACTCATTAAGCCGCAGTTCCAAGTCGGGCGAGCGAACGTCGGCAAGGGCGGCGTCGTGCGCGATCCAGACCTTCACCGCGTGGTTTGCGAACGGATAGAGGCGTGGCTTTCAGACCTTCCAGGGTGGCATGTGCTCGGCATCACCCAGAGCCCGATCAAAGGCCCTGAAGGCAATATCGAGTTCCTTATTGCCGCTGAGAAGCGCTGAAGTCTGCGTTAACTCTCAAACCCTCACTGCGGGTTCACTATTTCCGGTGCCTTTAATCGCAGTGGCCGTGTATCGCCTGAAAGCATTGCCATGCCTTTTTCGGCACGGTTTAGTGCCTGCATGCCACGTGCAAAGGATTGCAGCAGGCCGCCACTAGCAAAGTTGCCTGATAGCAGGTCCTCAGCAATGGCGCGCCAAGAATCGCGCGGTGCGGGGAAGGATTTCAAGGCTATCTCTTCAGAAAGCTCAATCCCCAACTCTTCCTTACCGTAGTCGATGGCGACTTCGTAGCCGCCTAGGCGGTCGACAAGACCGTGGGCAAGGGCATCCTTGCCACTCCACACCTGACCCTTGGCAACAGCCTCGACGGCCTCTGCGGAAAGCGTGCGGCCTGTTGCGACCTTGTTCGTGAAGTCCGCATAGCTCTCATCAAGGCTTTTTTCCAATTGCGCCCAACCTTCCTCGTTGAAGGGTCTGTTCGCACTCCAGGTCGTGGCATTTCTGCCAGCCGATACGCCGTCCCACTCGATGTCCAGTTTCTCCCACAAGCCTTCAAATGCGACTTTCCCGCCGACCACACCGATTGAGCCTGTGACGGTTCCAGGCAGAGCTACGATGCGTCTTGCGGGCGCGGCCAGGAAATAACCGCCCGACGCTGCGATATTGCCCATGGAAATGATGACTGGAATGCCCGCTTCTTCGGCCCGTGTGACTTCGCGCCAAATCACATCGGAGGCAACGTAAGACCCACCCGGGCTATCGATGCGCAAGATTATGGCCTCGACCTCTTCATCGTCGATTGCGTCCGAAATGGCACCAGCGATGGTATCCGAACCGAGCGCAACATCGCTGAAAACAGGGTCATTATCGCTATCCCCCAGCAAGATCGTGCCTTGAGCGCGTATGAGTGCGAAGACGGTCTTATCGTCGTTGTCGTTTGCCGGAAGTGTTTGCCGATAAAGCTGTAGGTCGTAGAAGTCGGCATCCTCGCCGGCTGCTTCCAGAATCGAGTCGCTGACTTGGTCCCAATAGCCCAAGTGGTCGATGAGACCTAATTCTTTTGCCTCCCCGGCGCCGAATGTCCCTTGATCGACCAGCGCGCGGATTTCCAGCACATCCATATTGCGGTCAGCTGCCACATCGGTGGTCCAACCTTCCAGCCAGGAATCCATAAGGCGTTGCAGGTTTTGGCGCTGGGGTTCTGGCATTTTGTCTTCGGTAAGGCTGCTCATAGCGCCCTTGAATTCCTTGCGCTGCGCAATCTGGGCCTCAATCCCAATGCCGTCGAGAGCCTCTTTCAAGAAGGGTGTTTCCAAGGCGAAACCCCGGATTTCCAAATTACCCGAAGGCTGTAACCATATTTCATCGGCGATGGAGGCGAGGTAATAGTGCAGCATGCCACTGCCACCTTCCCCAAAGGATTCGGCAAAGACCGTCACCTTTTTGCCGCTGGCTGCAAAATCGACGATTGCGGCGCGCAATTCCTGGGCTTGGGCCATGCCGAACCCACCGCGGCCAAGATGCAGGAAAAGGCCCGCAACATTTTCATCTTCGCTTGCGGCTTCAAGTGTCACCAAAAGGGAAAGCATATCTGGGGGGTGGCCCAAGGCCGCGCGCGAGAAGGGATTATCGGGCTGGCTCTCAACAAGGCCATGAGAAAGGTCGAGCGTTAGGATCGCCTGTTCGGGAAGCGGTTCTGCATCTGCCCGCAGCCTATCGGCTTTATTGGCAAGGACGCCGACCAATACACCAACAAGGACAACGATCAGGCCGAGTGTTGCAAAGACACCGACAAGGCATTTCAGAAGGAACAAGATCAGGCGCATGAGATTTTCGACCACGCTGGTTTATGGCTTTCCGTTCCCTTTTAAATGACGCCGTAGCCAGGGAAGGTCAACCTCATGTCGCATTGGGCGCGAGATTGATAAGCGATTCCACTGCGATCCTCATTGACGCTTGCCCGGATGAGCATAGTATGCGCCGGCTTCGCTTTGAAGCTAGGCTTTGGGAGATTATCAAGTGCGGCGTAAGGCACGTAAAGGCGGTGGGCGGCAATTAGAGGCGAAAGTCCAAAGGCTTGGCGCGCGCGGTGACGGTGTGGCGGAATGCGATGGCCGCCCGCTATTTCTTCCAGGCGTCTTGCCCGGTGAAAGCCTTCGCGCCCAGATAACGGGCGAGCGTGGCGGGGGCTTCAAGGGCCGTGTTTTGGAGCTGCTTGAAATTTCACCCGAACGCGTAGATCCGCCCTGTCCACATTTCGGGCCTTGCGGCGGCTGTGCTTTGCAGCATTGGGCAGATGGCCCTTACAAAGTCTGGAAGGCCGAGCAATTGACGACTGCCTTGGCGCGTCAAGGGCTGGAACCTGCAACTCTTGGCGCACTGAAGACGGTTTCAGCCGGGGGAAGGCGCCGGGCCGATTTTTCGTTCCGCCGGATCGGCGCTCGCACGGTCCTGGGCTTTCACGAGCGTGAAGCCCCTATGATCGTCGATCTTGAAAGCTGCCTTCTTCTGACACCGGCACTCAGTGACCTTATCGGGCCACTGCGGGACCTCTTGACGGACTGTCTGCCAGATAAGAGTAGCGGTGAGTTGGTGCTGTTGGAAAGCGAAACGGGCGTCGATTTGCTCATCCGCGCGCCTGGCACTCCTAATCTTGAGCAGCGTGAAGCGCTTGCCGCTGTTTCAGAGAGTTTGGATTTGGCGCGCATCTCCTGGGCGAGCACCTCTGATGGCGGGAGTTCGGAAGCTCCAGAGCCGGTGATCGAGCGGCGCGCGCCGAAAATCACCTTCTCCGGCATTGAAGTGACCCCGCAAGCGGGCGGCTTTCTCCAGCCCAGCTCAGAGGGGGAGGGGTTTTTGGTGGCGGAGGTTTTGCGCCTGCTGCCCAAAGAAGCTGAGACAGTCGCGGATCTTTATTCCGGATACGGAACCTTCACCTTCGCGCTCGCGGCGCGTGGCCACCGCGTTCATGCCGTTGAGGGGGACGAGGCAGCGCTCGCCGCTCTCTGGTCGGCCGCTTGCCGGTCGGAAAAAGTATCTCGCGTGACGATCGAACAGCGCGATCTTGCGCGCCAACCGATCTTAGCGGAAGAGCTGGAAGGCGGGGACGCCGTTCTCTTCGATCCGCCGCGTGCGGGTGCGCGCGAACAGGCAGAAGCATTGGCTCATTGCGATATCGCAACGATTATTGCCGTTTCCTGTAACCCCGCGACCTTCGCGCGTGATGCCCGTATTCTGGTCGATGGTGGCTACCAGCTAGAAGAAATCGTGCCGGTCGACCAATTCCCCTTCTCAGGACATCTGGAATTGGTTGCCAAGTTCACGCGGGCCTAGAAACGGCTTTATTACCTTTGGCCGATTTGACCGCGATGGCGGAGCAAGTGATCGGCTAGAACGAGCGCCATCATCGCTTCCCCAACCGGAACGGCGCGGATGCCCACACAAGGATCATGGCGGCCCTTGGTCGAAATTTCAGTCTCGTTCCCATCGGTATCGACGGTGCGCCGTGGTGTCAGGATCGACGACGTCGGCTTGACTGCGAAGCGAACAACGACGTCCTGGCCCGATGAGATCCCGCCGAGCACACCGCCTGCCTTGTTGGAGAGGAAGTGGACCTCATCACCCTCCATGCGGATTTCATCGGCATTTTCCTCGCCCGATAGGGCCGCCGCCTCGAAACCAGCGCCAATCTCCACGCCCTTGACGGCATTGATGGACATCATGGCCTTGGCGAGATCGGCATCGAGCTTGTCATAAACCGGCTCGCCCAGTCCTGCGGGAATTCCTTCGGCCACAACCTCCACCACTGCACCGCACGAAGATCCTGCCTTGCGGATGCCATCTAGATAATCGGCCCAATGGGATGCAGCCTCACTATCAGGGCACCAAAAGGGGTTTTCCTCGATTTGGTCCCAGTCCCAGCGGGTCCGGTCTATTTTGTGCGGACCCATTTGCACGAGCGCCCCACGCAGCTTAAGCGGCTTTTCTAGGAGCGTCTCTATGACTTTGCGGGCGATCCCACCAGCGGCCACACGCATGGCCGTTTCGCGGGCTGAGGACCTGCCGCCGCCGCGATAATCGCGGATGCCGTACTTTTGCCAGTAGGTGTAATCGGCATGGCCGGGGCGGAACTTCTTGGCAATATCGCCGTAGTCTTTGGAGCGCTGGTCGGTATTCTCGATCACCAGACCAATGGGCGTACCGGTCGTCACACCTTCAAAGACGCCTGAGACGATTTTGACCTCGTCCGCCTCGCGCCGTTGGGTCGTAAAGCGCGACTGGCCGGGCTTGCGCTTATCAAGCCAAACTTGCAGGTCCGCCTCGCTCAAGGGTATTTGTGGCGGGACGCCATCCACCACACAGCCAATCGAAGGCCCGTGGCTCTCCCCCCAAGTGGTAAAGCGAAAGCTTTCGCCGAAAGAATTCCCGGCCATCTTCTACTACGCTCCGTAATCAATTCGCTTCAGAAGTGATGCCGCCGTCATCACGACGAGGGGTTAAAGCCCTTCAAGAGCTCCGCGATATCGCCTGCTGCCTCGGGCTGCATCATACCGACGATATGATAGCCTGAATCGACGTGATGTATCTCCCCCGTCACACCAAGGGAGAGGTCGGACAGCAGATAGAGCCCGGCCCCACCTACTTGATCGATCGTCACGTTCCGGCGCAGCGGTGAGTTATACTCGTTCCACTTCAAGATATAGCGGAAATCACCGATGCCAGAGGCTGCCAAGGTCTTGATCGGGCCTGCGGAGATGGCGTTCACCCGGATGCCCTTTTCCCCTAAATCAGCGGCGAGATAGCGTACGCTGGCCTCCAAGGCGGCCTTGGCCACGCCCATGACGTTATAGTGCGGCATCACCCGTTCCGCGCCATAGTAGGTCAAGGTCAGCAAGCTGCCACCATCGTTCATCAGCGGGACCGCGTGCTGAGCAACTGCGGTGAAGGAGTAGCAGGAGATATCGAGGCTGCGGATAAAGTTGTCGCGAGTCGTGTTCAGGTACTTACCCTTCAGCTCTTCCTTATCGGAGTAGGCAATGGCATGTACGACGAAGTCGAGCTTGCCCCACTTTTCCTCGATTTCCTTGAAGACAGCATCGACGGATGCTTCGTCGGTCACATCACACGGCATCAATATTTCGGAGCCAACCGATTCCGCGAGCGGTCGCACGCGCTTTAAGAGAGCCTCCCCCTGGTAGGTGAAAGCAAGCTCCGCACCTTGGGAATAGGCTTTGGAGGCAATACCCCATGCGATTGAGCGATCGTTCGCAACACCCATGACGAGGCCGCGTTTGCCCGCCATAATACCTTGGCCTCTGGTTTCTTGAACCGTGTTATCTTCGCTGTCAGTCATGCTGCCCCGAGTTGTCCTTATTAGCGATGTCTTTAGAGTAAAATCTGGGTTTTTCGCCGATCACGAGCCCACCTTTCGAATGTTAAGGTATCCCCCGGTGGACGATCGCAAAATTCGGCTGCATCCTACACGAATTGCCAAGGGGGTCAAAGGAACAGACCCCACTAAAGCGCTCGGTATGATGTTTTTTTGCAACCCGGTCACGAGAAGGGAAACGGGAATGGCTTCACGAGGACGCGGACGATGAAGCAAGGCTGGCAGAATTGGCTATGGTCAATTTCAATCGGCTTTCCTTTTTATGTGTTAAGGCGTTTTGTGAGTGACCGTGCCGGGCGTACAGCAGCCGCCCTTTCCTTTGCGACCCTTTTGGCGCTGGTGCCCCTTTTTGCCGTGATCTTGGCGATTTTCTCGCTCGTGCCAGCTTATTACGGCCTGTTTGAGGGCATTCTGGATGCTGTATTCGACAGCTTCCTTCCGGAAATCGGCGAGCAGGTGGAAGACCAAATCAGCGTTTTTGTAGAGAATGCGAGCACGATTTCCGGTGTCTCCTTTCTGGTATTACTGGTGACGATTCACGTGCTCATCTCCAACGTCGTCGATGCCTTCAATTTGATTTGGCGCGTTCGCGAACCAAGACCTTTTTGGGTTCGCTTTACGGCCAAGTGGCTGATCATAATTTTGGGTCCGCTTTTGGTGGGGGCATCGATCCTCCTATCCTCCTATACCTTCGCGCAGGTCGAATGGATGGGACTGAAGAACTATTCAGACGCCCTTCATCTTCCCAAACTCCTGCCATTCTTCGTGGCTTTCGTCGGTTTTACCGTGCTCTATATGCTCTTACCCGCCCGCTCGGTTGCACTCAGTGATGCGATTATCGGTGGGGCTGCGGCGGGGTTTCTTTTCGAATGTTTGAA
>CAXMNO010000215.1:0-10918 GCA_964194655.1 uncultured Acidimicrobiia bacterium | reverse complement strand
TGGTGGGTCAGCGCCGCCGCTTGCTAGACTACGTCAAAGGCAAGGATCAAAACCGATATGAAGGTTTGATTAAGCGCCTTGGACTGCGTCGCTGAGGCGAGACAACAACATGACGATTTGCACCCGAATCACCCAGGGGCCGAGCCTCGTGGGAGGTTCGGGTGCTTTGTATTTTTAGTGTGTAGACATGCACTGCCCCGCGGGTCGGCGCGGGCAGTGCGGACGAAAGCCGGGCCGACGTAAGGAGCGCCTTTCAGGGGCGATATGGATTTTTATAGGTTCATAAAGAAGCCGCTTTTTACGCGGGTCCGGCACTGGTAATCCGACCGAGACCACAAAGGATAAACCGAAATGTTTGATACCCATAAAATTGAAATAGAATGGGGCGGACGCCCACTTACGCTCGAGACTGGGCGCATTGCCAGGCAAGCCGATGGCGCGGTGCTTGTGACCTACGGCAAAACAACCGTGCTGTGCACCGCTGTTGGCGTAAAGACGGTAAAGTCCGGTGTCGACTTCTTCCCCCTGACCGTCAATTATCAGGAAAAGACTTTCGCGGCAGGTAAGATCCCGGGC
The DNA here is from genome assembly GCA_964194655.1 of uncultured Acidimicrobiia bacterium. Classification (GTDB taxonomy): domain Bacteria; phylum Pseudomonadota; class Alphaproteobacteria; order Kiloniellales; family Kiloniellaceae; genus JAJFGK01. The sequence continues at coordinate 10,342 of CAXMNO010000215.1, read as the reverse complement.
GGATTTTTCAAGCGTGAAGGTCGCCCTTCTGAGAAAGAGACTTTAACCTCGCGCCTCATCGATCGCCCAATTCGCCCTCTCTTCGCGAAGGGATTTCGCAACGATACGCAGGTTATCTGCACGGTCGTCAGCCATGATTTGGAAAATGACCCGGATATCGTCGCTCTGGTCGGTGCTTCAGCCGCGTTGACTATATCCGGAATGCCGTTCCTTGGTCCCATCGGCGGTGCGCGTGTTGGGTATGTCGATGGTCAATATGTGCTGAACCCTTCCATGGTCGATATGGAAGATGCTGCACTTGATCTTATCGTGGCGGGCACACAAGAAGGCGTTCTTATGGTGGAATCGCAAGCCCAACAGCTTTCAGAGGAAATCATGCTCGGTGCCGTGACTTTCGGCCATGAGCAGATGCAGCCGGTTATCGATGCCATCATTTCCTTGGCTGAGCGCTCTGCGAAAGAGCCATGGGATGTCTCAGACCCTGATGAGGTCCACGCGCCCATCCGCGAACGTCTCGTTGCAGCAGGCGTCGATGCCAAGATTGCTGAAGCTTATAAGGAGCGGAATAAGAAGCAGCGCCAGGCCAATATTAAGGCCGTTAAGGAAGAGGCGTTTGAAGGCTTTGAGGAAGATGAGGCGACAGTCGCCGGTGACGTTTTCAAGTCTCTAGAAAGCAACGTGGTTCGCGGTCAGGTGCTCGATACATCTTCGCGTATCGACGGACGGACGACGACGGATATTCGTCCCATTTCATGCGAGATCGGTGTTTTGCCGCTCACCCATGGCTCTGCTCTCTTCACGCGCGGCGAGACCCAAGCGCTTGTCGTCACGACACTAGGTACCGGCCAGGACGAGCAGCTCATCGATTCGCTCGAAGGCAGTTACCGCGAACACTTCATGCTCCACTACAACTTCCCGCCCTACTCTGTCGGCGAGACCAGCTTCCGTATGGGCCCTGGGCGACGGGAAATCGGCCATGGCAAGTTGGCGTGGCGCGCCATGCGGCCTCTGTTGCCCTCGAAGGACGACTTCCCCTATACGGTCCGTATCGTCTCGGAAATTACCGAATCGAATGGCTCTTCCTCCATGGCGACTGTCTGTGGTTCTTCGCTTTCCATGATGGATGCGGGCGTGCCCCTTGGCCGTCCGGTCGCGGGTATTGCCATGGGCCTCATCAAGGAAGGTGAGCGTTTTGCAGTCCTGTCGGACATTCTCGGTGACGAGGATCACCTGGGCGACATGGATTTCAAGGTGGCTGGAACGGCTGAGGGTGTGACCTCGCTGCAGATGGACATCAAGATCACATCCATCACGAGCGAAATCATGCGCATCGCGCTTGATCAAGCGCGTGACGGGCGCATGCATATCCTGGGCGAAATGTCGAAGGCGATTATAGAATCCCGTTCGGACGTTAGTGAATATGCACCACGCATTACAACCTTCACCGTTCCGAAGGATAAAATCCGTGACGTCATCGGAACCGGCGGCAAGGTCATCCGTGAAATCACGGAAGTCACCGGGGCTAAGATCGACATCGAAGACGATGGATCGATCAAGGTCGCTGCGGTCGATCAGGAACAGGCTGATAAAGCGATCGCCTGGATCAAGTCGATCGTGGCCGAACCCGAGGTCGGGGTCATTTACGACGGCAAAGTCGTAAAGGTTATGGACTTTGGTGCATTCGTGAACTTCCTGGGCCCCAAGGACGGTTTGGTCCACATCTCCGAGTTGGCAGCTGAGCGGGTTGGCACTGTTGGCGACGTCGTCAAGGAGGGCGATAGCGTGAAAGTAAAATGCATCGGTTTTGACCGCGGGAAGGTGAAGCTTTCCATGAAGCGCGTTGATCAGGCGACTGGTGCCGACTTGGACGAGGCCAGCTAAGGCCGGCTTAGTCGCACAGAGTTAAGATGGGAATCCTGCCTTGCGGTCGCGCGGGGCGGGATTTCTTTTTAGGTGGTAAGTGATTTTTACGGAGACGAGCCCTTGATCGTGTTGCCAAAGGTGATAGGGCATCGCGGTGCTGCAAGTCTGGCACCGGAAAACACGCTTCCTTCAATTCGAAAAGCAGCCGAAGTTGGCGTTCCTTGGATTGAGTTCGATGTAAAATTGACCGCCGATAATATGCCGGTCATCTTTCATGATGAAAACTTGAGCCGCACAGCAGGGCGGGATGGCTTGATGGCTGAGACTTTAGCCAATGACGTTTTCCGTTTGGATGTGGGTTCCTGGTTTTCAGAAAATTGCGCGGGGGAGAAGGTGCCCTCCCTAGCCGAGGCGCTCGATCTGGCAGAAGAACTGGACCTTTCGCTCAACATAGAAATCAAACCCTCGGAGGGGAGGGGCCGCGAAACAGCTGAGGTCTCCCTCGACGTTTTGGCGCGCGCCTGGCCATCATCGCGCCCGGCTCCCTTGATAAGCAGCTTCAATCGCGTTTGCCTGGAGATTGCAAGGGATAACTATCCTCATTGGCCACGCGGTTTGCTAGTCTACAAGCTGCCCGATGACTGGATGGAAGCGCTTGACGAATATGCTTGCGCCTCCTTTCACATTCATCGCAGCCTGGCGACAGTGGAGCTTGTTACGGCGGTAAAGTCGAAAGGTGTCGCCGTCGTTTGCTACACAGTGAACGATACAGATATGGCCCGCTCGCTTTATGCCTTAGGCGTTGACTGCATCATCACCGATGACCCGCCCGCCATAATGGCAGTGGCTGCGGCTTTGTGATCCTCACCCAATGCGGCCAAGTTCTCGCGCAAGCGAGTGACTTTCTCTAGGAGTTTTGCTTGCTCAGCTTGGGTAAAGCCCTCTAGGAGTCTAGCCTCGAGACGGCGGATTTCCGGCAAGACCCGGTCATAAATCTCTTCGCCTTTGGCGGTGAGATGGAGACGGCTCATGCGCCCATCTTCGCGCGCAGCCTCGCGCCTGAGGAGGTTATCATGGACCAGCCCCTTTACCGCCCGGCTGACAATCCCTTTGTCCATCGGTGTCATTTCGACAACGGCTTGGGCTGTTCGCCCTGGTTCCTCGGCAATTGCGACAAGCACCCGCCATTGTGAGGTGGAGAGACCAAATTTTTCATAGAGACGTGAAAAGCGAGTGGCCATCTGGTGTGTCAAAACCGATAACCCATAGGGAAGAAATGTCTCTAGTTTCAGGACATCTTTGGCTCTAAGGCTCTTGGACATGGTCATTCCGGTAAGGTCACGTGTTTCGGGCCTCGGAAAAGAGGCTACTTGAAACTAGTTGCATTAACAACTAGTTTATATAACATCGATATCGTGGCGCGAGTAACCCCTTACCTAGAAACCCTGGCTTAGGGGGGAGGAATTGTGCGATGCCAGATCTCTATGAAAATCCAATGGGAACCGATGGGTTTGAGTTCGTGGAATTCTCCGCGCCCGAACCTGAAATTCTCGAAAAGGTCTTCGTCCAATTGGGCTTTGCCGCCGTGGCGCAGCACCGCTCAAAGGATGTAACGCTCTTCCGGCAAGGCGCAATCAACTTCATTCTCAATAGAGAGCCTCGCAGCCTTGCCACATATTTCGCAGAAGAACACGGGCCATCAGCTTGCGGCATTGCCTTTCGCGTTAAAGATGCCCCCTACGCTTACGACCGGGTCCTAAGCCTTGGTGCCCGTCCCTTGGATTTGCCTGTTGGTCCGATGGAACTGCGACTGCCAGCAATACGTGGCATAGGCGGGGCGCCTCTTTATCTCATCGACCGCTACGAGGAAGGGGGGAGTATTTATGATATCGATTTCAATTTTCTCCCCGATGTAGAAACACACCCTGAGGGCTGCGGATTGAAGGAGATAGACCACCTAACCCACAACGTCTATCGAGGTCGTATGGACTACTGGGCCAACTACTACGAAAAATTCTTTAATTTTAGAGAGATACGCTACTTCGATATCAAGGGCGAATACACAGGCCTCCACTCTCGCGCCATGGCCGCGCCGGATGGCAAAATCCGCATCCCACTGAATGAAGAGGCCTCGCGCGAACCTGGGCAAATTGAGGAATTTCTCCTGCAGTATAATGGCGAGGGGATACAGCACATTGCTTTATCGTGTGAAGATATTTTCGATTCCGTGGATCGTTTGAGGGCATCAGGTGTGCCCTTCATGACCGCACCGCCTGATACCTATTACGAAATGCTAGATGAGCGAATGCCGGATCACGGGGAGCCCGTGGCAGAGCTCCAAGCCAGAGGCATTTTGATGGATGGCTCGACTGAAGGTGGGGACAAGCGACTCCTCCTGCAGATCTTCACCCGGTGCCTTTTCGGTCCAATATTCTTCGAAATCATCCAGCGAAAACGTGACGACGGCTTTGGCGAGGGGAACTTTACGGCGCTCTTCGAATCGATGGAACGCGATCAAATTCGCCGCGGCGTCCTTAAAGAAGCTGGGCCGAAATAGTGCTTTCCCACGAAAGAGGTGCCTTCTTGCAAATTTGAGGGAGTAGGAACTATGGCCAATCCCATAAAGCCTCAATGGTCACGAGGTCGCGCATCGCGCCAGGCCCACTGCGACTTGCCCGAAGGCACTTTCGAGCGGGAAATGTCCTCCGAAGGGTTTTTTGGCCCAGCTTCCATGATCCACCATAGCCATCCCCCTACGGGCTGGTCTTCCTGTGACGGGCCTTTGCGCCCTCACCTCTTTGAATTGCAGAAGCTTGAGGCATCGTCGAGTGATCCTTGGCAGGCCCCGATTTTGCTTTCGAATTCGAGCTGTGAAGTACGCCTTTGGCGCTTGCCTGAAAGTATGACGAATTTAGCCAGAAACGCCGATGGGGATCAGCTTCTCTTCATTCATCGAGGGGCTGGTGACCTCTATTGCGACTTTGGCCATCTCGGCTTTGCGAGCGGGGATTATCTATTGCTGCCGCGTGGGACAGCCTGGCGCCTGGAGTCGCGAGAACCCGTTACGGCCCTCATGATCGAAGCGCGAAATGCTCGCTATCGATTGCCTGATAGAGGGTTAGTCGGAGCGCACGCAGTCTTCGACCAGGCGATTTTCGATATTCCGGATGTTGATGAGGCCTTCATGGCCCAACAAGACGAGCGCGAATGGAGCGTGGACATAAAGAAAAAGGGCGAAGTTACAAAGCTGACCTACCCCTTCAATCCCCTGGATGCGCAAGGCTGGCACGGCGATTTGTCCGTTAGCCGGTTAAATATCAAGGACATCAGGCCCTTAATGAGCCATCGCTATCATCTACCACCTAGCGCCCACACGACATTCCTGACCGACCGCTTCGTTGTATGTACCTTTGTCCCCAGACCTTTTGAGAGCGATCCAGGCGCGCTGAAGATCCCCTTCTTTCATTCAAACGACGACTATGATGAGGTTCTCTTTTATCACGACGGCGATTTCTTCAGTCGCGATGATATAGATGCCGGGTCGATGACGTTGCACCCGGGCGGCTTGCCGCACGGTCCTCACCCCAAAGCGCAAAAGCGGATGTTTGAGCAGGATAAGCCCGCAACCGATGATTTTGCAGTCATGATCGACACGCGCGACCCTTTGACGATTGGGCAGGCTGCGTCATCGGTTGAAGTTGAGAATTACGTCAACAGTTGGAAGCAAAGCTAGTCCAATGAAGCTGGCGTCCTTGAAGGGTGGCCGTGACGGCCAACTCGCTGTGGTCTCGCGCAATCTAATGCGCATGCAAATTGCGGGACCGGTTGCAGCGACACTCCAAGAAGCCCTCGATAACTGGAGCCGTGTCGCCTGTCAGTTGGCGGACCTATACGATCATCTAAATGGGGATGTCGAAAGCGGCGATCCCTTCGATCCAGCGGTATGCGCTGCGCCCTTGCCGCGCGCTTATCAGTGGGCGGATGGTTCGGCCTACGTCAATCACGTGGCGCTGGTTCGCAAAGCACGGGGAAGCCAATTGCCGGAGAGATTTTGGCGCGAGCCCTTAATTTATCAAGGCGGATCGGATTCTTTTCTTGGGCCCCGCGACCCGATCCCGCTCGGTGCGTCCGACTGGAGTCTCGACTTCGAGGCGGAACTTGCCGTCATCACAGACGATGTGGCCGCCAAAACCTCGGGCGATGATGCCGGAGCCAAAATTCGCTTATTCATGCTCGTGAACGATATTTCCTTGCGTGGCTTGATTCCGGCAGAGCTGGCCAAGGGCTTTGGGTTCTTCCAGTCAAAGCCTTCGAGCGCCTTCTCGCCTGTCGCGGTGACCCCGGATGAACTCACAGGTCTCTGGGATGGCCAACGGGTTCATGCGCCGCTGTTATCGAATCTTAATGGGGTGCCTTTCGGCAAACCCGATGCCGGCAAGGATATGATCTTCAGCTTCCCCGATCTGATAGCTCATGCCGCGAAAACGCGATCGCTCTCAGCCGGAACGATCATCGGATCAGGCACTGTTTCGAATAAAGAGAATGACGGACCAGGACGTTCCATTGTGCAGGGCGGCGTCGGCTATTCCTGCATTGCAGAGCAACGTATGGTCGAGACCATTTTGGATGGTACGGCAAAGACTCCCTACCTGAAGGCCGGAGATCAGGTCCGTATCGAAATGCTGGATCCGAAGGGTGAAAGCATATTTGGTGCGATCGACCAGCGCGTTCTTGGATAACGAGTTCGCTGGCCGATCACAGAGACTTAAGAATCTCGAACCATGCGCCGCGGATTGGGGATGCCGACCACGTTATATCCGGCGTCTACATAGTGAATCTCGCCGGTAACGCCAAGCGAGAGATCGGATAGAAGATAAAGGCCCGAGCGGCCAACCTCCTCCAAGCTGACATTACGGTGGAGCGGCGAGTGATCCCGGTTCCAGCCAAAGACGAAGCGCGCGTCCGCAATAGCCGAGCCTGCCAAGGTACGCATCGGACCGGCTGAAATAGCGTTGACACGTATGCCTTTGTCCCCGAGGTCTGCTGCGAGGTATCGTACGCTTGCCTCAAGTGCGGCTTTGGCAACACCCATGACATTGTAGTTCGGCGTGACCCGATCCGCCCCAAGATAAGTGAGGGTCAAAAGGCTGCCACCATCATTCATTATCGCAGCTGCTTCGCGCGCAACCGAGGTAAAGGAATAGCAGGAAATGAGCATAGTTCGTTGGAAGTTGCCGCGCGTGGTGTCGAGGTAGGCGCCATTCAGTTCCTCTTTGTCGGAGTAAGCGACGGCATGCACAACAAAGTCGAGACTACCCCAGCTTTCCTTCAGGACCGAAAAGACACTGCGGACTTCCTCATCCCTTTCCACGTCGCACGGCAAAACAATATCTGATCCCGTGCGCGCGGCTAGAGGGCGAACCCGTTTTTCCAGCGAAGCCCCAAGGAAGGTATAGGCAAGCTCCGCACCCGCTGCATGCAGTTGATTTGCGATACCCCAGGCGATTGAGTGGTCGTTAGCGACGCCCATGATGAGGCCGCGTTTACCGGCCATGAATTGTGGAGAATTAAGCAAGGTCCCTCTTATCCTCCGAATCGGCTGAACGTTAGGGAGGCATTTGTGCCGCCGAACCCAAAGCTGTTAGACATGACGCAATTCAGCTCGCGTTCCTCTAACTCTCTCACGATCGGAAAGCCCTCCGCGCCAGGATCGAGGTTGTCGATATTGATCGAAGGTGCAATGAAACCGCGTTCCATCATAAGGAGGCTGTAAATAACCTCATGAACGCCGGTGGCACCTTGAGAATGACCGGTCAAAGACTTTGTCGAGGTGACGCGCGGCAAATCAGATCCAAAAACCTCCCGCATAGCATTCAACTCCGTTATGTCGCCCACCGGTGTGGCCGTGCCGTGCGCATTGATGTAATCGATTGGACGATTTCCCATCCCTTGCAAGGCAAGGCGCATGCAGCGGACAGCACCCTCACCAGAAGGGGCAACCATATCTGCACCATCCGATGTCGCGGCATAGCCGGTGATTTCACCATAGATCTTAGCGCCGCGCGCCTTGGCGTGTTCCAGCTCCTCCAGCACCACGACGCCGCCGCCGCCGGAGATGACGAAACCATCCCGGTCCGCGTCATAAGGCCGTGAGGCTTTCTCGGGCTGATCATTGTACTTGCTGGAAAGGGCGCCCATGGCATCGAAAAGCACCGTTAAGGTCCAGTGCAGCTCTTCACCGCCACCGGCCAGGACAATATCCTGCTTCCCCAATTGGATCAGCTCGCTTGCGTTGCCCACACAGTGCGCCGAGGTCGAGCAAGCGGAAGAAATGGAGTAGCTTAAACCCTTGATCTTGAAGGCCGTTGCCATATTTGCGGCATTCGTGGAAGACATGCAGCGCGGGACCATATAGGGGCCAACACGCTTGGGCCCCTTCTCGCGTGTAATGTCAGCGGCTGCAACTTGGTTGGACGTAGAAGGACCGCCTGAACCCATGATGACGCCCGTACGCTCATTGCAGACATCACCAAGTTCAAGTCCGGCATCGGCAATGGCTTCCTTCATGGCGACATAGTTATAGGCTGCGCCATCACCCATAAACCGCCGCGGCTTGCGGTCGATGTGTTCGTCCAGGTCGATGTTAATAGACCCGTGGATGTGACTGCGAAAGCCGAGTTCTGCGTAGTCTTCGCAAAACTCCACACCCGACTTCCCCGCCCGCAGCGAGGAGACCACCTCTTCCTTGTTGTTGCCGATGCTGGACACAATGCCCAGTCCGGTCACGACCACGCGGCGCATGGCTCAATCCTTTTTTTTGAGGCCTCAAAAAGTGCGACCGTTCAAGCTTACAAAAGTCTTCTAATCTAAGAGCCGTTGGGTGTGAAGAGACCGACCTTCAGGTCCTTCGCCTCATAAACAACTTCCCCGTCTGCTAACATCGTTCCATTGGCAATGCCCATCACCAACCGGCCTTGCAAGACGCGTTTAAGGTCGAGCCTATAGACGACCTTCTTGATTTCCGGTGTCACCATGCCGCGAAGCTTAACCTCTCCAACGCCCAGCGCTCGTCCCTTCCCTGGTGAGCCCAGCCAGCCCAAGTAGAAACCGACCAGCTGCCAAAGCGCATCAAGGCCCAAGCATCCCGGCATCACCGGGTCCCCTACAAAGTGACAGGCGAAAAACCAAATATCCGGGTGAATATCGAACTCTGCTTCTATGAAGCCCTTGCCGTTCGCCCCACCTTCAGCCGAAATTCCGGTAATCCGGTCAAACATAAGCATGGGCGGCAGCGGCAATTGCGCATTGCCAGGGCCGAAGAGTTCACCATGCCCACAGGAAATAAGATCATCGTAGCTGAAGCTACTCTTTGCGATCGTCAATAGTCAGTCTCACTCATTCACTCGACGCGAGCCCAGGTCTGAACGTTATACTCCCCGCGCGTCACCCCCCCAAGCACCGCACCCGCCAAGCGTTGCACCCCGGGCCCTAAAGATCCGGGCAGTGGGAACGTCATGGCGCTGGGTCAATTTTTGCCCGAGCGAAGCCTATCTTGCCCCGGCAGCGGACTATAACACAGCCACGCCGAAGGCAAAGAAGGATCGCCTAAATTATATGAACATTGTTCATATTGGGGTCGCCTACCAGTATCGATATTTAAAATCATTCAAAAAAAACGAGCAAACAGCTGCAAAGAAGGCTTTTCAATTGGTTCAAGCGTTCTTATATCTCCTTCGTCATGAACATTCATCGTCCCTATAAGGATCTTATTGATTGCTTGAAGGCGGCGGGTCTACGGCCAACGCGTCAGCGTCTGGCCTTAGCGAAACTCCTCTTTGCAGGTGCCAAACGCCATATTTCGGCTGAGTGTCTGCATGGCGAGGCGACGGCCAAGGGAGTCTCAGTATCCTTGGCGACGGTCTACAACAATTTGAACCAATTCACCGCGGCAGGACTCTTGCGCGAGGTGGTCGTCGATTCTAGCCGTTCCTATTTCGATACCAATACAACCAACCACCATCACTTCTTTATTGAGGAGGATGGCCGGTTGGTAGATATTCCCGATGAAGAACTTCTCCTGGCACGCCTGCCGGAAATTCCCGAGGGCACATCCATCGATCGCGTGGACATTACTATTCGTTTGAAAAAGTCTTAATAAAAGAAACATACATCATTTTTTAGAACCATTCTATTTTACTTGACAGAGCGCTCCCGAAACCATATCTATCCTCCGCCCACCGGTATAGTCATCGGCGCGGCAAACAGGGTAATTAAGTCAGGAGGCTCGACCCATGTCCCTTAAAGGCACAAAGACCGAAGAGAATTTAAAGGCAGCGTTTTCAGGTGAGAGCCAGGCCAACCGCCGCTATCTCTATTTCGCGCAAAAGGCTGATATTGAAGGTTTCAACGACATCGCCTCCGTTTTCCGCTCCACTGCGGAGGGCGAGACTGGCCACGCCCACGGTCACTTGCAATACCT
>CAXMNO010000214.1:0-1650 GCA_964194655.1 uncultured Acidimicrobiia bacterium | reverse complement strand
TATATTCGAACGCCGGTTGACGCGGCGTCTAAGATTACAATTGGGTGGCCGTTATGAGAATTCAGAGTTCGAGGACGACGGCCAGAAGGATGACGAATACTCCGTCAACAGCACCTTGAGCTATGATTTAAGAGACAATGTTTCGCTCTTTGGTTCTTATTTCTTTAGAAAGCAAGATTCGAACGATCCAGCCTCCGAGTTCGAGGAAAACAGGTTTACCGTCGGCCTGCGCTATTCCTTTTGAGCGGCGAAATTTGGGAATTCTTCTAGCCCCAATCTGCTCTTAAACATTCCACAGTGTGAAATTAGGACGCGTTCCCGACGGAATCTCGCTATTTGGCGGCGCGTTTATTCGCTTCGCGCTTAAATGCGATCTGTATTGTCCCCTCGGCCTTGGCGCTCGCCGAGATGGCTAGTCTTATGCGTAGGCGGAAAGTGGGTAGGGCTGAATTTTAATCGGGTGAAGAAGCAGGAACCTCTCGGAATGGCGACGATCGAACAATTAAAGGCGCAACGCGCAGCATCTTTGCAAGCAACAGCGGGTGGGGCGCCTCATCGGACCAGCAATCAGTTTTTCGGTGTCGGCCCGATCACCGATGCGACCACGGATGAGGTGGATTCCCGCCTGACACGCTTCCAATTCGATGCTTGGTTGGAAGAGAATTACCGCAAGCTGGATGATAAGGGCCAGGCAATCGGCTCCTTCACGTCTGCTGAAATAAGCCGCTCCATGCACCGCGGCTATCCGGCGGATAAAATCTTACTCGATATGATGCGCGAAATTCAGCGTTACTTTGAAATTCCGAAATCGAAAAAAATGGCCATCGGTCTTGGCGGCGGACACAGCGGCTTTACGGTCTGCGTCCTTCACATGATCAACGCGAGCGACCCGGAGCAACAGGTCTTCGTCGATACCCCGCGCCCTGAGTCGGACGCAGCCAAGGCAGGCGGCTTCTTCCGCCAATCCTGGGGCGCGCAGTTGATCGAGATGCAGCGCTACGCAGCAGCGGGCGATGAGACGCGTATCCATTTTGCGGACGAAGAAGGCACCATTCCTTCTGCCGATACCTTGGCCGAGATGGGCATCAAGATCTTCGTCGGCGTGGGTCACGAGACGACGGGTGCCACAACATATACCGAGCAAGATATCGAGAACCTGCTCACCTGGATCGATGGCGATCCGGAAAACCGCCATGCCGTGATCGATGCGACCTCCATGCTGGGCGCGATGCCTTGGCGCGAGGAAGTTGTCAGCCAATTCATGGAAAAGACCTGCATGTTCATGCCTTTCCAAAAGGCAATCGGTGGAATTTCGGGTTATTTCGTGGCTTCCTTCACGCCTGCAGCCTTGAACCTCGTTGAGAGCAACCAGCAAAATCCTTCCTGGGCCATTCCGCGCCAATTGAAGGTCGCCGTTCCCGTCGATCCCAAAATGCCGTTGACGGGCAAGCAGACCACAGCACTCGGCCCCTTCTATGATCCCCAAGTGGATAAGATGCTGGGCGGCATCATTAATACCTATAGTGCGCTTGCCTATGCCGAGACGACCTTTGGCCTTTTGCGTTCTGAACAGCGCGTGGGTTCGGTTGGCGAGATGAACAAGCGTTCGATCGCGAACCGCAGATCGGAAGAGCACACGTCTGAACTCCA
>CAXMNO010000213.1:0-2293 GCA_964194655.1 uncultured Acidimicrobiia bacterium | reverse complement strand
AAGATCGAGGAATTGCGCGGCGAAATGGCTCAGGTCGGGCAGTATGTCGGTGTCGATATCCCCGAATTTCGCCGCATCGTCCAGCAGGTGCAAAAGGGCGAAAAGGAAGCGCGCCAGGCCAAGAAGGAAATGGTCGAGGCGAACCTGCGTCTGGTCATCTCGATCGCCAAAAAATACACCAACCGTGGCCTGCAATTCCTTGATCTTATTCAGGAAGGCAACATCGGCTTGATGAAGGCGGTAGACAAATTCGAGTACCGCCGCGGCTATAAATTTAGCACATATGCAACCTGGTGGATCCGCCAGGCGATCACCCGGTCGATCGCCGACCAGGCCCGCACGATCCGCATCCCGGTGCATATGATCGAAACGATCAACAAGCTGGTGCGCACTGGCCGCCAGATGCTGCACGAGATCGGCCGCGAGCCGACGCCGGAGGAACTGGCCGAGAAGCTGCAAATGCCGTTGGAAAAGGTTCGCAAGGTGATGAAAATCGCCAAGGAACCGACTTCCCTGGAGACGCCGATTGGCGACGAGGAGGATTCGCAGCTTGGCGATTTCATCGAAGACAAAAACGCGGTGCTGCCTTTGGACAGCGCCATTCAGGAGAACCTGAAAGAGACGACGACGCGCGTTCTGGCGTCACTGACCCCGCGCGAGGAGTGTGTTCTGCGGATGCGGTTCGGCATCGGGATGAACACGGATCACACGCTGGAAGAGGTGGGTCAGCAGTTCAGCGTGACGCGCGAGCGGATCCGGCAGATCGAGGCGAAGGCGCTGAGGAAGCTGAAGCATCCGAGTAGGTCTAGGAAGTTGCGGAGTTTCTTGGATCAGTAGGGGGCGTTTCAATTGCCGAAGAACATCACAGTTGGCCTTAATGTAGGTGTTATTTCGGTTGCTGGCCTGAGCGCTACTGGTCGTGTGAAAAGAAATCTTTCTTTCGCGCACATGAAGAATGCGGTCAAGCGTTGCAAGGCGTTGATCGATTTGGAACAGGATTCTAGTCAACAAAGTTTTGGCGATAATTTTGAGGATTACCGGGCGGAGTGGCTCTCTGCACTGATGTCTGGCGCTGCCTCTGGGGAAGCATATGTAAATGAGCTCATCGACAGGATGGGGTGCAATCCCGATGATGTTCGTTGGAAAATGAAAGCGCTTCGAGAAAAAACAAAAATATTTTTGAAAGTTGAACGCGACTTAGCCTTCAATTTGGGGCGCGCGGAATCAAAGAAAATGCAAATGGTTCTAAATGTTCGGCACGCCATTATGCATTTCAAACCATTTTTTGATGATCAAAACCAAATAAGCAAAGAGCTCGAAAATGAACTTCCAATTTTAGCAAGCTGCAAATTGGTGGACGACGGTGCCCCGTTTTTTCCAATGCGGTGCATTTCCTCAGCCTATGCGATCTGGGCAACTCAGTGCGTGCTCGGATTTATTCACATTGTCGATGAGGCGGTTTCAGAGGAACGATACTCAAAACACTTTGGCGTCTTGGAAGCAGAACTCTCCGCGATACAAAATTATCTCCCCGTAGGGTGGGCTTTTAGCCCACATATTTAGTTACGACCACAAACGTCCTGCCCGGGCGACCAGCCCGGGCAGCGCCCGACCCTCCCGGTGGGAGGGCGCATTGCAACGTTTCCATGAAAACAAACGAAATATGCCTGTTGCACCATAAAGCACTCACGGCTCAAAGTTCCAAAAGCGCCCACCCAGGGTTTGGCGCTGCCCTCTGTCGCGCGAACCCGTAGGGTGGGCTTTCAGCTCACCTACCCGCACGCTACCCTTCCACTCATGACCAACTTCACCCTCACCGTCGCGACCAGCGCTGATGCCTTCATCGCGCGCGCGAGCGACGAGCCGCCGCAAGCCTGGGCCAGTGCTGAAGAACAAGCGCTGTTCTTTCGCGATGTCGAGGCCGCCGATTGGGCGATCATGGGGCGCAACACCCACGAGGCGGCGGACAAGCCTTACCGGCGGCGCATAATTCTCTCATCAAAAACAAGCGGCTGGCAGCGGCCCACCCAGCTTTGGCTCGATCCGGCGGACTTGACTCCGGGCGATCTTGCCCGCGAGGTCGCCGATGTTCATGCCTTGGAAAACGGTCTGATCCTGGGGGGCACGCGGGTGCATGACTGGTTTCTAGCAGCGCGCGCGATCCACAAAGTCCATCTGACGATCGAACCGGTGGAATTTGGTCGCGGACTTCCGATCTTCAGCAATCAGACCGGAACCGATCCGGTTGAAACCTTCACCTCTCGCGGGTTCAAAATTGTCAGCGATGCGCGCC
>CAXMNO010000212.1:0-8008 GCA_964194655.1 uncultured Acidimicrobiia bacterium | reverse complement strand
AGCTATGATCCAGTGCGCCTTAAGTTTGAGGGAGCGACGTGCCACCCGCAAAAGCGCTTCCAGCACAATGACAAGAACGGCGGCCTTAATGCCGAGGAAAGTCGATGCCAGAAGGGATGCGTCTCCGTAAAGCGCATAGATTATCGAAAGGGCAAGAATAACAGCAGCTCCCGGCAGGACGAAGAGGAGCCCAGCGACCAGCCCACCGCGAACGCCGTGCATCCGCCAACCGGCATAGGTTGCCAGCTGCATTGCCTCCGGTCCTGGTAGCAACATGCAAAATGAAAGCGCATTGAGATATTGCTTCTCGTTAAGCCAACCTTTTTCATCGACGATCAGGCGATGCATGAGGGCGATTTGAGCTGCGGGCCCGCCGAAAGATAGAATTCCGATTCGCCACCAGACTTGTGCGGTTTCACGCAGGCTTGGGGTGTCGTCCCCGGTTTCCGCCTGAGTTTCCGGTTGCCCGGCCCTGCTCATTTCTGCACCGATGCCGAAAGCGAGTTATGCCCTTCGTCGCTTGCATCCCTTGCCCATCGATAGAGCGCGTCGTAGAGGGTCATGCTTGCGTCCAGCTGTGCCATGTCATCGCGATACATGCGCGACAATCCCAGCGAAAATGCCAGAAGGCCAGCCGCCTCCGGTGCGAGGTGATGAGCGTTGGTATCAGCGCCCCGGATAATTACGGACATCCGATCAAGCGCATCTGATTTCAACGCGAATTTCTCCAAAAACATATCGAAAGAGCATTGAGGCTCGCGATGGCTGAAAGTGACGCCTTCGATGTCAAAAGGCGTCGCATCGAACTTCTCAGCCACTAACTCGACATCTTGTGGCGGCACGAAGAGAAACTGTGCGCGTGGGTCAATGAACCGGCGGATGAGCCAGGGACAAGCGATCCGGTCGACCTTGGGCCGATGCCGGGTGACCCAACGGGTAGCACCCGCCATCAGGTCAAGCGGTGGCGTGGTTCCATCCACCATCGGCAGGCCTAAATCGCGCCATGCGAACTGACCGCCTTCCAGAACTTCGGCCGAAATTCCCTCGTTGCGCAACAGTGCGGCCGCGCCTTGGGAAATCTTTCGTCCTTTTTGACAATAAACAACGACGTGTTTGCCTGTGAGGCTTTGCCGGAGGGCATCTAAATCACTATGTGAAAAGCGCATCGCACCGGGAATCAGGCGGGGATCGTCGGTAAAGTCCTCATCAATTCGCAGATCGACAAGGGCCGGTGCCTCGGGCGTGCCGATAAGGCGTATGAGTTGGGCGGGAGTAATCTCGTTTGGGGCAGGCATCCAGTTTATCCTTCTCGCAAACCGACCGGCACACGCCTATGCATGCCTGGGCGGGCTCATTACGGGAAGCGAAACTTGGGCCTAAGCCTCACGGGGCGTTCGCGAAAGACCCCATGCCACATTTTTAGCTCACCGGGTGACCCCTGTCCAGCAGCGCTGGCATCGCCTTAGTGTCAGCGAGGAGTTGCTGGATGCATCTAGGCCCTGTAGGTAGTTGAGCCTAGATCTAAAACCCGACCAAGGCATTCAGGCCCCATGCGCAAGAAGAATTCGCTGCAAACCGATGACCGGCCCAAAGGGCGCCATATCCGCGTCTTGGCGGAACTATGGCCCTTTCTAAAACCCTATCGCTCCAAGCTCTTCATGGCGGCGCTCGCACTTACCTTTGCAGCCGGCACGGTGCTCGCGATGGGGGAGGGACTGCGGGCCATGGTCGATCAAGGCTTTCGCGGCGGTGGGGCTGCCTTCATCGGGTTTTTCGCGGTCATTGTCCTGCTCGCGGCCTCTAGTTTCGCGCGCGTTTACTATGTGTCCTGGGTTGGGGAACGTTTGGTCGCGGACTTAAGGCGCGCTGTCTTTCAGCATGTCTTAAGCCTTTCGCCCGCCTTTTTCGAGGTCACGCGAACGGGGGAGGTACTTTCCCGCCTCACCACCGATACCTCGCTTTTGCAGTCGATCATCAGTGCGACGATTTCGACTGCGCTGCGCAATGCTCTCCTTGTCGTGGGGGGGATGTCATTACTGATCGTGACATCCTGGAAGCTGGCAGGCTTGGTTCTGATTGTCGTTCCGCTTGTTGTGGTGCCGGTTTTGATCCTTGGCCGCAAGGTCCGCAGGCTAAGCCGGGAAAGCCAGGACCGGATCGCAGATGTTGGCGCCTATATCGAGGAAACGATCGGGGCCATCCGCACTGTGCAGGCCTTTGGCCGGGAGGAAGAGGATCGCCGCCGCTTCGATCACACGGTGGAGACGGCCTTTCATGCGGCCAGAGGACGCATCCAGGCACGCGCCTTTCTAACGACTATAGTGATGATCCTGGCCTTTGGTGCGATCGGTTTGATCTTATGGATTGGAAAGACCGATATGGCAGCTGGCCGCATTACGCCTGGTCAGCTCTCCGGTTTCGTCTTCTATGCCGTTGTTGTGGCGGCGTCCTCTGCTGCTTTGAGCGAGGTTTTTGGCGAGCTCCAGCGCGCGGCGGGCGCAACAGAACGTCTTTTGGACCTGCTGCGCTCCAAGGCCGAAATTACGGCACCAGCCGAGCCCCAACCTTTGCCGGTACCAGCACGTGGCGAGATCGTTTTCGATAACGTCGTCTTCCACTATCCTGCTGGCCGTGACCGTTCAGCACTCGACGGCTTTTCAGCCCGCATTGCGCCGGGCGAAAGGGTGGCGATCGTTGGTCCATCGGGTGCGGGTAAAACGACTGTCTTTCAACTCCTGCTGCGGTTCTTTGATCCACAGTCGGGCCAAATCACCTTCGATGGCGTGCCGCTAACGGCTGCCGATCCGGAAGAACTGCGGGCACGCATCGGCCTCGTCCCGCAAGAGCCGGTCATATTTTCCTCAAGTGCGCGCGAGAATATTCGCTTTGGCCTTCCAGATGCGAGTGATGCGGAGGTTCGCGAGGCGGCAGAGATCGCCAATGCGAGCGAATTCTTGGACCTCCTGCCGCAGGGGTTCGAGACTTATTTGGGCGAAAAGGGCGTGCGCCTTTCAGGTGGCCAGCGCCAACGTGTCGCGATTGCTCGTGCCGTCTTGTTGAACCCGCCTTTGCTGCTGCTGGACGAGGCGACCTCTTCCCTCGATGCCGAAAGCGAGCGGCTGGTCCAACAGGCGCTTGAAGACGTTATGGAACATCGCACGAGCTTGGTGATCGCCCACCGCCTGGCAACGGTCCTTAAGGCGGATCGGATTCTTGTTATGGACGAAGGGCGCATCGTTGAAAGCGGGACGCATGAAGAGCTAGTCAAGGCAGGCGGCCTCTATGCCCGTCTGGCCGCTCTTCAATTCGATTCGGATGCTGCCAGCCAAATTCCACTGGAAGAACGGCGCGCGGCAAAGGCCTCATATAAGGCGCGATCACTTAGCGCTGAGTGAGTTTCAACTCGATCCGGCGGTTCCGCCGGTAAGCGAATTCATCCTCGCCTTCGTCAAGCGGTTGAAACTCCCCAAATCCCGTGGCGGCCAAGCGGTTGGCCGGAATTCCTTCCCCGATCAAGAATTTTACCACCGAAATTGCCCGCGCCGAGGAGAGTTCCCAGTTCGAGGGAAAAGCATCGGTAAAGATCGGCACCTTGTCCGTATGGCCATCAACACGTAGCACCCAGTCGATATCCTCAGGAATGGTGACGCCAATCTCGCGGAGCGCATCGGCAAGCTGGGTTAGCTGCGCTTGGCCTTGAGACTCCAACAAGGCTGAGCCGGAAGCGAAAAGCACCTCCGACTGAAAGACGAAGCGGTCGCCTACGATCCGGATATCCCGCCGGTCGCCTAAAAGTTCCCGCAGGCGGCCAAAGAAGTCCGAGCGATAGCGTGCGAGTTCCTGCACCTTGGTTGCGAGGGCCGCGTTCAAGCGCTTGCCAAGGTCCACGATCTGTACGTCTTGCGCGTCGTTTTCTGCCTCGGAGACTTCAAGGGCCACCGATAGCCGTGCGAGCTGTTGGCGAAGTACGGCAATTTGCCGGTTTAGCAGAGCGATTTGAGCCTGAGCTTCGTTGCTGATTTGATCCTGCTCTTCAATTGTGCCCTCGGCAGCTAAAAGTTCCGCACGCAGCTCTTCACGAAGGGATTGGAGAATGGCGAGTTCTGCCAGGTGCGCCTCGATCGTGCCTCGATCGACTGTAATTTTGCGGTAAGCGGCCTCCAGCTCGGTCTCCTTAGCGGCTACCAAGGCAAGGGCTTCGCGCAGTTTTTTCTCATTTACCTTAAGGGATGCCAGCGCCTGATTGAGTTTGGCGCGCTCAGCCTCCAGGCTATCGAGGGCTTCTGTTTCGGCCGATTCTACAAGATCCAGCGTGCGCTGTGCATCGGCGAGGGTTTCCTCATTTTGTGAGGCTTCCAACTGCGCTCGGTTGAGGGCGCTTGCGAGATCGTCACGTTCCGCGACCAGAGCGCGAAGCTGGTCGGTTAAACTATCTTCGCGTTCGAGGGATACTTGCAGTTGCGAGGAAAGTTCACCGATGGAAGAGCGAAGATCGATACTCGCGTCACGTTCGAGCGCGAGCAGCTCGGCCAATTCTTGCACCTCGGCATTGAGACGGTCGAGTGCTTCATTCTTCCCAGTCAGCGCGACCGTTAGAAAGAACTGCGCGATCATAAAGACCATCAGGACGAAGATCACGACCAGCAGCAAAGTAGCCAGTCCGTCGACGAAGCCCGGCCATATGTTGATCGTGCGTCTGCTGCCTTGTCGGCCTAGTGAGTACAAGTTGCCTAACTCCGGTTAAGACTCTTCCGCCATCGCGGCTAATGTCCTGGTCAAAAGCCGAACTTCAGCCCGGATATCCTCGACAGTTTTCTCGCGGCCCGATGCAATTTCAGTCGTTAAGCGGCCCACGCGCTGGTCGAGATTTCGAAGATACCCGCGCGATGTCTCGTCAAGGCCACCGCCACCGGCGCCGACCTCGGATAGGCGTGTTAGGACAGGTTTAAGGGCGGCCTGCGATTCTGCGATAGAAAGCAGGACGGACTGTTCAGCGCGCATATGTTCCCCCAGCACGCCAAGCCTATCTGTCAAAGCCGCCAAGGCATCGTTCATCGCACCTCTATCTGCCTCGCTCCTGGACATCGTGCGTTCAAGCTGCTCCAAGCTCTCCGCAGTTTGCTCCAAAAGGGCTTGAATGTAGGCTGGGACCGAGCCTTCGCCGTCGCCACCAGCAGTACCGGAGGACAGCTTGGTGACACCGGAGAGCCATTCCTCCAAATCATTCAAGAAGCGGTTATGCGCACGGCTTGCCTGCAATTCCAGAAACCCCAAGACGAGCGAGCCCGCCAATCCGAAGAGCGAGGAACTAAAGGCCGTCCCCATGCCTGAAAGGGGAACCTCCAATCCTCTCCTCAGTTCCTCAAACAGCACCGCTGGATCGCCAACACCGCCACTAAGGCCTGCAATCGTATTGGCAACAGCCTCCACCGTTTCCAGAAGACCCCAGAAGGTGCCCAGCAAGCCTAGGAAAATCAAAAGACCGATCAAATAGCGCGAAATTTCATGCGACTCCTCGATCCGGCTAAAGATGCCATCGAGCAAGGTGCGCATGGAAAGGGTCGAAAGGCTAAGCCGCCCTGCGCGATCGCCCAGCATGGTCGCCATGGGCGCTAAGAGGCGCGGCGGGCGATCATCGGTCAAGGTGCCGGGGAAGATGAGACGTCCGCTCGATTCCTGCTTGAAATTTTCGATCCAGGCGATTTCCGGGCGTAGCATCAGGACTTGGCGAAAGATGTAGATAATGCCCAGCAGCAACACGCCCAGAATAATGCCGTTTAGAACGACGTTGGCGAAGAAGGCGTTACTTAAACGAGGCGCCAAGGCCGCGCACCCGACGCTTACGAACGCCAGGAAAATGAGCATCCTGATGAGAAATCTTGTTGGCTTGGTCATGGCGTTAGACGAACTCCGCCTTTCTCAAATTTGTCGAGGTGAAGCTCGACCTCAGTAGATGACGACTTTATAGCGCTCGCGAGGTGCCGCGGCTGGGCTGCTCTTGCTATCCCCCTTGCGACTGAATATCGACGCGGTCGGGATCCCCCTGCGGGACTTTGGCACCCAAAGCCCGGATCTGCAATCGAACTGATGCGACACCTTCGCCGGTCAGAAATTTTCGCACCTCGAGCGCGCGTGACAGCGATGTGCGCCGTGCCGCATTGGGGACGTCTGGATCCTCAGCCGAATAGGCGAGGAGTTGGACCCTTAGCCCTTCATCCGCCTTCAAGAGCACGGCTGTTTCTTTCAGAAGGATTTCTCCCTCCGCGTTCAGGCTTGAAGAGCCTGCTTCAAAGTAAACCGTCGCAATCAGTGGAAGCGTATTAACCGCTGTTTGTTCTTCACCCGGTGAGGCTCCATCGCCATTGATGCCAGCCTCCACCACGCTAGGCTCGCTTTCAGCCGTCTGATCAGGCTCGACTTCACTGCCATTACCCTCCGCACCAGCGCTTTGCTCGCTGCCTGCGTCATCGACCTCAATTTCAGGGGCCTCGGCGACTTCAGGTGCCTGGGGTGCGCTTGGCTCTTCAACAGGGGCCGCGGCGGCTGGAATGCTAGGGCTTTCCTCTGCAACGGTATCTGAAATCGCAACGACTTCGCCGGGAGCCTCATGTGCTTCATCCGTTTCTACAGGGATGGCAGCGGCATCGCCGTTGCTTGGCGGTGCGCTGGCTTCTTCGGTGCCAGATTCCGGCGTATCGCCATTCGTGCCTGCGCTTGGGAGGAGGGCGGGGACGCCGGTCGCGCTTTCGCCACTCGTTTGAGCGCTAAACTCGCCATTGCCATTACAGCTCAGGGGCGGCACCTCACCTTCGGCTGGGAGATTCTCCAAAACCGCACCGTAGATAATGACTTCAGCGGTTGCACGCGAATCGACCTCGGCGACGCAGGTCGCACCCTCAACGGGTGTGGGGACAAGCCAAAAAAAGCCAACAAGCAGAGGCGCCGCGAAAAGAGCTGCGGTGCGCCTAGCAACATTGGTCTTAGTCGAAATGCTGCTCTCTAAAGGCATGCGACTCCACGGCTGTGCCGTCGTCATTTCTCCCCCTACCCTTGCTTGTTTTTGCCAAGCAGAACCATGGATTTGCGGATAAGACTAAGACTTCAAGCCGACGACGACAACAGCTTTACCAAGGCCGCTTGGCGTCGGGCCGCTCAGTCTTCCTAATCGGCTTTCTGTTTGGCTTGCCGCAGCAATTTCAACAGCGCGAATTGCGTATGCTCGTTCCCTGCAAGGATGCTCGGGCTATTGAGGCGTATGGCTTTCCCGCCAATCTCCGACACCATCCCGCCTGCTTCGCGGAGGATGATGACACCGGCTGCGACATCCCAGGGCGACAGCCCAC
The DNA here is from genome assembly GCA_964194655.1 of uncultured Acidimicrobiia bacterium. GTDB lineage: Bacteria > Pseudomonadota > Alphaproteobacteria > Kiloniellales > Kiloniellaceae > JAJFGK01. The sequence goes on along the minus strand of CAXMNO010000212.1, from coordinate 665 downwards.
GCTCCCAAAAGCCGTCGTAGCGCCCCATGGCCACATAAGCCAGGTCGAGCGATGCGGTGCCCCAGCGCCGGATGCCAGCGGTTGCGGCCATGACCAGGTCCGCCTCGCGCAAGAAGACATCACGGTTGCCATGGCCCAGATAAGGCGCGCCGGTTGCAACCAGGCATTCATCAAGGCGGCGGCGCGAGGAAGCACGAATCCGCCGATCATTCAAAAAGGCGCCTGCGCCTTTTTCTGCCTGGAAGAGCTCGTTTTTAATCGGGTCAAAGATGACACCTGCTACGATTTGGCCACGTTCTTCCAAAGCAATCGAGATGGCCCAGTGGGGCAAACCATGCAGGAAATTGGAGGTTCCATCGAGCGGATCTACGATCCAACGCTTGTCGCTATCGCTATTGCGCCCTTCTGTCTCTCCGGATTCCTCCATCAAGAATCCGTAGTCGGGGCGGGCGTGCGATAACTCCTCGCGAATGATTTTTTCAGCCGTTAAATCCGCTGCAGAGACAAAATCAGCGGGGCCTTTTTTCGAGACCTGAAGTTTCTCGATTTCACCGAAGTCGCGACGAAGGCGCCTGGCTGCCTTGTCGGCAGCCTTCACCATAACATTAAGGTTGGCCGAAAGCGGCGTCATGCTGGGTGCTGCCTCAACGCTGCGCGCGTTCGCT
>CAXMNO010000211.1:0-7393 GCA_964194655.1 uncultured Acidimicrobiia bacterium | reverse complement strand
AAGAAAAAACCCCCCTGGTGTGAGCCAGGGGGGCCAAGACATATTTAAGTATTGTAGCAGCAACAAAATAATGAACTGCGGGTATGATGCAGGTGAAAAGGTTAACAAAACATTTCGATTGATTGGGCTCTTAAGGAAAGGTTAAGGCTCCTCCCGCGCGCGCAAATACGACTTATTCTCTAGAGTTTAAAGCTAAGCGTGGCCCAATGGCTGGACCAGACGACGGGGGCATTGTCTACGGGTTCCAAGAAAACGGCGTTAAGCAGATACTCACCAGCCGTGCCGAGGGGGATCCGCGCACGGCCATCTTTATCGGTTATGACGATGGTCCGTGTCGCCGTGCCGCTGGTGTAGGCACCGGCATCAGCATTCTCGCGGAAGATATTGATTTGCCGGGCAGACGCAGGTTCGCCTTGCCAGAAAAGCTGCACTTCAAGGTGCGTGGCGCCTGGGGCATAGGGATTATTTCCGGCTACCAGCTCGAAAAGCATGCCACGGGGCCGGTCGATGTCATCGCGGCCGGCGGGGCCAACTTGCACCAGCGCCTTGGCGTAACGCGTGTAACGTTCCGAAAAACCGCTTTTGGGCAAGCCTCGGGCGGCGTGAAATTTCGCGAAGTCATCCAGGCCTTCATCTGAGAGATATTTGCGAAAGATAGCCCAATCGTCATAGGTCACACGAAAAGGAATTGTCTGATGCGTAATGATATTCAGGCCGGCTTTTGCATCACTTTGCTTGAGGGCTGGAATATCCCCTTCGCTCCCCTCTATCGAGACCGAACTTTGGCCGACGACCAGATCAAAGGTTTCGAAATAACTCGAAAGATAGGGATAGGGTTCACCCTGCAACATTTGACCGACCTTGAGGTCGGCGTTAATGGCGCCGCCCGGCGCGACCTTGCCTTCGTCTAAAGCAATCCAGAACTCGTGCGCGGGGCTTTCAGTGAAGCTCATCAGGGTAGCGGCCACCCAGATGGCAACTGCTGTTATTCCGCGTTTCAGGTTCATTTTGATCTCTTTAAGTGTGGCATCCCTATGGGGACTCTACGCGGCTCGTAGCCCTAGTGGATGCATTGCTTCGTTCAGATCGCGTGATCACGCGACTGTGATAATTAATTTTAATTTTTCTGAACCCAAACACGTCTTCGGTCCGTCTTTTCTAATGTTCGATGCTTAAAAGCAAAGAATTCGGCCCGGTAAGATCGAGTTCTTAGATCGTAAAACGGTAATAAGTCCGGATGTTTATTTGGGTTTTTCCCGTTCGATCAAAGTTTTTGCGCGTTTTTACTTATCTTGCCGGGCTGATATTTCAGGTGGCGAACACACAATGATGGAAACGGAGAAGGAAAACATCATGTCTTCAAAAATTCAGGCATCTGCCGCGGTTATTGCCCTCATGATGGCGCTTGGTGCCAGCTCGACCGCTTTTGCCAAGGCCCATGATCAGGGCGTAGCCGATGGCTCATTCCCTGAGCAAGGCACCGGCGTCGTGGTTCAAAACAGCGGCGTTCCGGGTATCTCTGCTGTTGTCAACGGCGGGCTGCGCGGTGATGCCGCTTCGTCGAACGGCGGCGACAACGGAGTTGAGCCGGTTGTGGGGAATGGAGCTAACGAGCCCGACTAATAAGGCTCTGGCCGCTTTTGACCCCCGTTTTGGGCGGCCTGCTTCCCCCCCATTCCTCCCCAGCTCAACAAAGACCGGGCGCCCAACAGCGTCCGGTCTTCTCTTATGTGCATTAAAAAATCGCCTGGAAAGCCGCGCTAAACGACCTAACTTGGGTCTCGCTCCGCTGGCCGTCTCACCCCGAGTGCCGGATTTTCGGTGAAGAACCCGAAGGGGCGAAGCTTAACTTCCTGCCAGACGGTTGAGAGAATCGGCCAATCCTCGGGCCGGGTTACGTGATGGAAGCCCATTGTGTACCAGGCGACCAGGTCGTTTTGCGAAATTGACTCTCCATCGACATAACTTGGCAGGCCGTCACCCCCGCGCGATTGATTGGGATAGGCACCAGCGGCATAGAGCTCACCGTCGTGCCTTGCGGTAATCCAGAGATTGCTTGTCGAGAAGGCGGCGCGCTTTTGCGGCCAGTCGTCAGGGTCAAGCAGGGATGTCGGTCCATGGCCCTGGATTTGATAGCTCGGGTGATGACCAAGGGCTGTTGTGCGCAACGGATTTTCGATCCGCCAAACTTGGGGTCCGTGGCCCCTAGGAAGTGCACCTTCGTTCTCCATAGGGTCTTCGACAAGTTGCCAGATGCTGCGTCTGGGATTGTCTTTGGGGAGGGTCACTTTCTCAAGTTTTTGTCTGATAAAGCGGTTGGCTGTGCCATCGACGTCGAAATCTAGCCGGATGGAGAAATAGTGGTCGTGGTGAATAGCCACCAGCCCAGGAGCTACCAACGATCCATAGGCCGTCTCAATTGCGGCCCCCGGCTGGGACATATTATCGATCGTCGTTGCCTGGACGGCATCGATCCCCGTCGCACCTATTTTAATTTCAATCGCCCCACTACGAGAAACGACCCAATCAACGACATAGTCATAATGCGCAATGCGTGGAATTGAACGTACGACGAGTTCGCTAGCCCGGCGCCCCTCATAAACACCGTTCAGAGCCTCACTATGGCGCCAAAGGGGGGCGGCGCTGTCCCGTTCAAAGATGCACATGACCCTTTCGCGCTGGGAGGCACCGCCAAAGGGTGTTGGCAATGTCGCACCTAGAAAGTGCGCGTTGGCAGGACAATCGATCCCGGGCGCTAAGCTAGAGGAGAGGGTCCCCAATCCATATTCGCCCGCGTCCATATAGGTCCTAAACGCCCAGCTGGCTGAGGGCTCCATATAGGGAACGAAAACCTCAGAGACTTGCGCTTGATAGAGAACCGACCGTCTTTGGCCACCATCCATAAAGTCGATGAGAGATAGTACAGGACCAAAGCGCTGATCGAAACCGAGATGGAAAGACCAGTCTTGCCAGGTCACTGTTCGCCCGTCGAATTCGAAGTTCCACCCCTCCGGCGCCTCGCTCAGCACCGGGCGGCTGGCTGCATCCAATTGTGGAACGGCGGCTTCAGTGAACTCGTGCAATTCCCGACGCCGTGGCACCGCTCCTTCATCGAGGAGGCCAATGACCTCCTTAGTATCCAGATCGACGCTCGCGATCAGCCCTTCAATGGGCCTTGCGTAGACATTGCTTTTGGCGCCCGCAATATCATAGCAGGGCATCTTTAGGAGCCTTCGTCCTTCTTCCTCGTCTAAGCCGAAATACCCGCTTGAGAGGGAATCACAGAAGATGTCATCGAAGTTCTCATAGCCGCGTTTCGCCATAGCGGCCTGCCAGCGCGGGTCTGCCTTTAAAAGGCGCTCGGCCTCGGCCCATTCCGAACTTTGGATCGCCGGTTGCGCGCCCGGGATGACCGTCCAGCGCTCTAGAGTCTTGGATGAGAGATCGACGATGGCTTCAATCGTCCGGCCCTTGACCCTAAGGACGGTGAAGGCCTTGCGTGTTGGTGGGCTCGTCACGGGGCTTGCACTTTGCCATTTGCGAACCTCAGCCTTATCGGGCTCAAGCAAAGTGATGATGGCTGCCCTCGTCGTGCGGTCAACTTTACCGCTGTCAGCTATGACCGAGACAGCATTCGTGATCTCTTCAGCGCTGAGAGGATCGAGCGGGTGAAGTTCTTGCGCCGATGCTGCGAGGGACCAGGTAAAGGCGGCAAGAGAAACGCCCAGCGCAAGGGCTGTTCGCTTCAGATAGGGGGAGCGTTTTAGCCGCTTGAGTTGGCTTGGCATTCATCCCTCCCAAATCGATTATGCAAGCCGTTCGAAGAACCAGAAGGTGGCGATGAGCGCGATTGCAACGGACGCGGGCATGGTAATGGCGGGGCGATACCAGCTGCGATGGCGCATCCACAATCCGACGGCGAGCATACAGACCGCAAGGATGGCAAGCTGTCCCAACTCGACCCCGATGTTAAAGCCGATGAGGCCTGAGATGAATTGATCGCGCGGCAAACCGATTTCCATCAAAACCCCTGCAAACCCGAGCCCATGTAGCAGCCCGAACGCAAAGACAACCGCCGGGCGCCAGCGGTGCAGGCGATCGGTGAAGAGGTTTTCAATCGCGACAAATGCGATGGAGGCGGCGATCAAGGGCTCTACAATAGTGGCCGGAACGCTAACGATGCCATAGATCCCAAGCGCGAGGGTTACGCTGTGCGCAAGGGTAAAGCTCGTCACTTGCCAAAGCAGAGGGCGAAGACGCGCACTAAGCAGGAAAAGCCCAACGACAAAAAGAATGTGGTCTAAACCTTTAGGCACGATGTGTTCAAAGCCGATTGCCACATACTTAATGAGGCTTGGAAGCATTTCTTGTGCGACAACGCCCTCAAGGCTAATGGGGCCGCTCTCTTTCCCAGCTAGCAGGAATTCTGAGAAAAAAGGCGTGCTGACTCCGGCTTGGGCAACGCGGATCACATTGTTGCCAAAGCTGAAATCTGCGCGCCAGGTCATGATCTTGGCGCCTTCTGGTAGCTCCCCTTGGAGGATGAGCGTAGATGTGCGCGCAAGGCTAAGTTCGCCGACCTCCGGGATCTCGACATCCTTGAACGCTAAGGGGACCCGTTTGCCGTCGAATGAAAGGTGCAAAGCTTCAAGGAGTTTAGGCAAGGTGGGTATGAAGGCTTCGCTGAGGACTTCAGGCGATGTGGCGCGCAAGCGGTCGTAAAGCGGGGCTTTATCGGATTGCGAGCTGTTCGAATGGCCAGGGCCGATACCAGCGATCTGTGCTTCCAGATTGAGAGAGACGCGAAGTTCCACCGCACCGGACCCCTCCAAGCTTGCGGCCACGATGACGGGGCGCAGCTCGTGTGCGTCGGCGTTCTCGCTGTAAAGACAAAGCAGAGAGGTTAGCAGCAAGAATGAGAAAATCGTCACTCTAACGACTGCACGTTTGGACTTGAAAATGGCAGTCATTGAAACCTCCCGGTCATAGATCCCACTTCACCTTACGAATGGGCATGCGAAATAGATGCGAAGCGCGCCGTTTGCTGCGAATTTCATAGGGTCTAGTGCAACTTTTCAGGGGCGTAATCCGTAGATAGCAGTATGAATGATCGAACTGAAAATCTTGGCCTAGAACGCCTTGGAGCCAGCGGAGGCACCCAATGACCCGAAGTCGTCAACTGCGGCTTTTCGGCTGGTTGCACCCATTTTTCTGGTGCCAGGGACGGCGAGAGCGTTTTGATCAAGGTCTTGAAGGGCTTGAGATCCAAGGTTTAACGCCCTTGCTTGAATTCCTGCCTCTTGCACAGCCACCAGTCGGCCTCCTTGCACATATCGAGGAAAGGATTGATAGGCTTGAAGGCGAGCGCGAGTGGGGCCAACCTCGGCCGTCACATGGGTGGATGGCGCGGCGCGAGGTGGTGGCCGGCCTCACTGGGGCGCTCATCAGTGCGGCGGCCGCGACGGTCATCGTGCTGGTCGGCCCCCGCAATGCAGCTGATCTCGGCAAGCTGAGCCGTCTAGCCATCCTCGCAAGCGCAGAGACGGAGCGCGTGCTGATTGTGGACATGATCGAAGATGGAAGCTATTTGAGGCTTCAACATTCCGGTGCGCCAATGGACCCAAGCCGGGCGCTTGAACTTTGGGTGATCCCTAGCGGCGATGGTGTGCCGCGCTCCCTGGGTGTGCTTGATCGAATGGCCGATGTAACCCTGCTTTCGCTTGTGCACGCAATTGCGCCGGGCGATGTTCTAGCGCTAAGTGACGAGCCAGCCGGTGGCTCGCCAACGGGAATTCCTACAGGTCCTGTGCTGGTTAGCGCCGCCGTGGGCCATGCGAGTTAAGCCCTTTAATTAATCTTTCAAAATTTTCCAGTTCTGAAAAAATAAATTGCCCTCTTATGCATCTAACGTGCGTTGACCCTCGTATAGTATATTACGTAAAACTAATATTGACTGGGCCAAAGTAGGTCTAGCGAGGAACGCATCCGTGGCAGTCGTAAAGCATCTGACCCCTATAGCGGAACGCGATCATGGTAGACCCATGAAGTGCAAGAAACTTGAGCAGCGGCGTCGTCTCACGGGGTTGCTGGAGGCGTGCGGAAAAGGCGATCGCGCCGCTTTTCGGCGCCTCTATGATTTGAGTGTGAACTTCGTCTTTGGTGTGGTGAGGGCAATTTTGCGCGATAAGGATATAGCCGAGGAAGTGGCTCAGGAAGTTTACGTATCGATTTGGCGGCGCGCTGGCTCGTTCGACACGGAAAAGGGCAATCCCCTTGCCTGGATGGCGGCAATCGCACGTAACAAGGCGATCGACCGCTTAAGGGCGGAGCGGGCGCGCGGTTTCATTTATTTTTCAGATAACGTCCCAGATATCGCATCGGAAACGGTGCCAGCGGACATCGCAGCTGATTCCATTGCGGTGCGCCAAGTGCTTGATGACTTGCGACCTGAATTTCGCCAAGCCTTGTTGTTGACCTATTTCCAAGGCTACACGCATACAGAACTTGCCGATGTTATGAACGTCCCGGTCGGAACAGCGAAAAGCTGGGTCCGGCGTGGCTTAAATGCGTTAAAGGAGGGACTGCAATGACTGAGGACCTTAAATACGATCTATCCTCTTTGGAAGGGCAGCTAGGCTTGCAAGACGAAGATAAGAGTGAGCAAACACCAGGAACGCGTCCCGAACTTGCAAGCCAGGAAAGGGAGGCAGACGAGTTGCTCTTAGCGCTGGCGAGCCTTGTCCCAGAACAAGCGCCGCCAAGCGATCTCTTTGCCGGTATCGAGGCTGAAATCAATGCCTTGGATGCTAAGGAGATCCAAACGGTTCGATCCGATGAGGGCCAATGGTCGAAGTTGGCCGATAAAGCTTGGAAGAAGGCACTCATCGGCGACAAAATCTGGAAAAAGGTTTTGTTTGAAGACACGGATTCCGGGCGCAGCATCTTTCTTCTTCGCTGTGAAGCGGGCGCTGTCATCCCGGCGCACAAGCATGTCCGCGACGAATATGTCTTCGTGATCGAGGGCGGCTATAGCGTCGATGGCCAGGTGGTGCGGGCGGGTGACTTCGAGTTCGCCCGCGCTGGCTCCGGACATCCCGAAATTCACACAGCCAACGGGTGCCTCGTTCTGTTAAGCGCGTGAGCGACAATCCACCTGCCCCAAACTCCGTAGACCGAATTGCGAAAGGGACTAGCTATGAAAATTTTCCTAGCAATCGTTTTGGCTTGCGCAACTCTGCTTGGTCTCGGTCTTTGGTCGGAAAGCCCGCTAGGTTGGGCTTTGGCTGCGGTTGCGGGAAGCGCGAATAAGCAAAACGCAGGCGATCGATACAGAACGACCACTGTAGCACTCGGAGAAATCCGGCAAACGATCACCGCAGCCGGAACCTTGCAG
>CAXMNO010000210.1:0-8059 GCA_964194655.1 uncultured Acidimicrobiia bacterium | reverse complement strand
TAAAAAGTACCTCGCCGAGAACTAAGATCTAACTTGCAGGCGACATGATCGACGGGAAGGCAAGGATGATGGCAGGATACCAAACCCGGCATTTGCAAAAGGGCATTAAGACCCTTGCCGTTGGATTGGTGCTCTCTGTGTTGTTTGCGAGTGTACCTGCTTTTGCACATGGCGGTAGGAAGGACGGCGCAGCCAAGCCTCCGGTCGCCGCCGCTGAAACCGGTGGGGGTGATGCCACCGCAGCTGCTTTGCCCTTTCCAGTCGCACTTGGCGGACCTTTCAAGTTGACCGATCATAAGGGGCAACGCCGCACGAGTGCTGATTTTGCCGGTCGTTATCAGATTATCTTTTTTGGCTATGCGCGTTGCGATGCGATTTGCCCCGTTGCCTTACAAAATGCGCTCGATGCGATTGATATCCTGGGGAGCGAAGGCGACCGGATTCAGCCTTTGTTAATTACGGTTGATCCAGAAGAAACGCCTGAGGTCTTGGCGGTGGAAGTTCCCCGCTTGCACCCCAACCTCATCGGCCTGACGGGGAGTGCAGAGGAGTTGTCGGAGGTTCGCTCCCTCTATAAGGTCAATGCCGCGCTCGTTGGGCGAGACCTCAAGGGTGAATCGGTCTTTTCCCATGGTTCGTACCTCTATCTTTTGGGGCCGGATGGGGCGTTTTTGACTTTGTTTCCACCAATCCTGAGTGGTGAAATTTTGGCAGAAAAGTTGAAGGTTTATCTATAGAATCTCGTTTATCGGTTGGACGTACCCAGCCAATTCGCGGCGATCTTTAAGGAAGGCAGGAAAGATGTTGATTAAAATTCCTCGGGGTTGGGAAATTCCGGAGGCCTCCGCCACACCAGAGAGCCTGTGGCTCAACCGCCGCCACTTTCTTAAGACGGCTGCAGCAGGCTCCATCTTGGCTGCAGCAGCACCGATTCTAAGCGCGTGTGACGAGAGTGCAGGCGTTGCGGAAGCAGCATCCGATGCCGTGCCTGAAGGGGCTTTGAACTTGAATGACCCGTCCGCTGACCTCTATCCGGTCGCGCAAAACGCTCGCTTCAGGCTAGACCGGCCTGTTACCGAAGAGCGCCTGGCGGTCACATACAATAATTTTTATGAATTCGGGTCTTCCAAGAACATTTGGAAAAAAGCCCAGGCCCTTCCGATAAGGCCTTGGACTGTTCAAATCGCGGGCCAGGTCGAAAAGCCCTTCGAAATTGGCGTCGATGACCTTCTGAAGCAAATGCCATTGGAAGAGCGGCTTTATCGTCATCGCTGCGTCGAGGCTTGGTCGATGGCCGTTCCGTGGAGTGGTTTTCCGCTCCGCTCCTTGGTGGAGTTTGCCAAGCCGCTGTCGTCGGCCAAGTATCTCAAGATGGTGACATTCGAGAATAAGGATATTGCCACGGGGCAAAGGGCAACTTGGTATCCTTGGCCCTATGTCGAGGGCTTGACCATCGAAGAGGCGACGAATGAACTCGCCTTTATCGCGACTGGTGTTTACGGCAAGCCGATGCCCAAGCAAAACGGCGCGCCGCTGCGATTGGCCGTGCCTTGGAAGTACGGCTTTAAATCGGTGAAGTCGATCGTACGCTTCGAGTTCACCGAAGAGCGTCCCCAATCTTTCTGGGAAGATATCCAGGCCACGGAATATGGTTTTTGGGCGAACGTTAATCCCAAAGTGCCGCATCCGCGGTGGTCGCAGGCAACCGAACGCGTGCTCGGTACAGAAGATCGCGTCCCAACGTTGCTCTATAACGGTTATGGCGAATTTGTTGCCGACCTTTACAAAGGTCTGGAAACGAGAGAGCGCCTCTTTATGTAGGTGCCTCTTAGCTTTGAGGTTCGAGCCTCCAACGGAAAAACCGCAGTCACGAAGGTGTCTGCGGTTTTTTGCTGGAATCTTGCGCGACTACTGGGGCTTATGTGCAAGTGCCTCCGCGGGCACAATTGGCATAGTGCCCGTACCGCCGGGTGGCAGCCAGTAGAAGCGCAGGGTTGAGGTATTCTTGCGTTCAAAGTAACGGATGGTAATGGGATACCAACCGGGTTCTTTAACAATAACCGCGCCAATATCGGAAAAGCGATCAGCATGAACATCCGGGTCTTCAATGACCATATAATCCGCGATCTCCAGTCTGACCCCATCGTTCGACTCAAAGGCAAATGAATAGGCGCCGGGGGTATCAAGCAAAATATAGCCGGTCATCTTTGCGCCGACACCGTCACCTGATTCGCTGGTTAGTACGTTACCTTGTCCGACACGGTAATCGAGCTTTGGAATTGGGGCGCCTGGCTTTCCCTCTTTATAGCTCTCCCAATCCACAAGTTCGTCGATGCTTTTGAAGAAGTGAAAGTAGTAATCGACTGCCAAGCCGGGGTTGAGACTTTCAGGCTGAGGATCTGAGGGATCGACATACTGTGCTTTGCTTGCCTGAGCCAAAAGCACAAGAAACATCGCAAAAAGGTAAAACCCCCAGGTAAGTGAACGCGGCAATCTTTTCTTCATCGTTCTGACTGTCTCCTAGAGCACTTTCAGCAAAAGTGTGTGCGATTTTGCGCCCGGAAAGTGCGTAATCATAAGAGCCTAGAGTATATTTAATGATCTCTCGATCATTAAATATACTCTAGGATTTGCGCAAATCTTCAACGAGACCTACTTTAGCAAGAGCATTGCAAGAAAGTGCACCAGATTTCTGTAAAGCTTTAAGGCATTTAAAGTCGGTTTGAGCAAGAATTCCAGCAAATAGGAGTTCCGAAAGCTGGCCTTAGCCCTTTCAAAGATCGGGTTGGGGTCTGGGACGATTCGTAACGGTGGGACTGAGCGCAAGCCAATGACTATTTCGCACCGAAATCGCTGTTGGCGACGTGGGCTTTTTGCGATTTTCTGGACACTGCTTAGCATCGGCTTTTGCGCCAATTGGGGCGTGATGGCTCAGCCCGTGAACGAAGAGCGGCTCTTTAACCACTATAACTATCAATCCAATGGAGACATACCCTTAGAGAAATTTAGCGGCGTGCGCCTACGCCCGCCTGCCGCTGCGGCGTTCCAACGCATGGCCGCCGACGCTTTGGCGGTCGGGGTCAAACTCGTTCCAATTTCAGGTTACCGCTCACTTGGCCATCAGCGTCTGCTCTTCTTTAAAGGTGCAGAGAAGCGCGAACTGAGCTTTGAAAAGAGAGCGAGGACCTCAGCTCCCCCGGGCTATAGCGAACACCATACAGGCTATGCTTTGGATATCGATGACGGGGAGGATTCGCGTATCTTTCGCCAGTCCTTTGTAGAGACGGCGGCTGGGCAATGGCTTTTGGAAAATGCACCAAGCTACTGCTTTGAGCTGTCCTTTCCAGCGCATGGCCGCCAGGATCTGGCCTATGAACCCTGGCATTGGCGGTTCGTCGGCACCAAGCATGCAGCAGAAACGTTCCGCGCGGCTCGCATGCATGACCCAGCGGATCCCGCTGTCTCTCTCGATTTTTCGGAAACCACGAACGAACATCGTTGCACTGCGGCAAAGTGATATGCGGCCGAGGCTTGGAGCGCAAAAAAAAGCCGGGGTCAAAAGACCCCGGCAAGTTGAACAGGGAGGTTTCACGTCTGGGAGACGTAGGACCCTCGCGGGCCCCCTTCCCCAAGCGATAGAGGCTCGGGGGAACTAGTACCGACGTGACAGCCGGAAACTCGTGAATGCTGCGACGCAACATTAATAAGGATAAAATAGCGATGATGCCGGTAATGAGTAGTTCGAATTGCTCAGTGGTGCCATGCACTCAGTGCATAGCTATCAAGCTATTGACACAAAAGGGCCTTTTCGTGCCTTTAAGTCGCATGGCAAATCAGAATTGGGACTCTGCCACATTGCGTAGGAGGAATTCGCGGAAGATCGCAATACGCTTCGAGGCTCGCATTTCCTCTGCATAAACGAAATAGGCATCAAATTCCGGACTCTCGAGATCAGGTAGAATTGGGACTAAAGTCTCCTCACCATAAGCCATGACGTCGGGTAGGGTACCAATCCCCGCACCTGACAAAATCGCGTTTTTGATCCCATAAACATTGTTAATGGAAAGAGTTGTTTTTCTGGGTCCCATGCCTTCGCGCCCGACGCGAATTAGCCAGTCGGCCTCAGGAACCGGTGCGCGACCGCGTTCGCCGTAAGTGATAATGCGATGATCATCGAGTGCATCCAAATCTTTGGGCATTCCAAATCGCTCGACATAGTTGTTCGACGCATAGGCATGAAGGTGAACAGTCATCAAGTGGCGCTGGATAAGGTCGGCCTGGCGTGGCGCCTTGAAACGAATCGCAACATCGGCCTCGCGCATCGAGAGATCCAATTCCCGGTCATCGAGAAGAAGTTGGATCTGCACATCGGGATACTGGTCCAGAAACTCGTGAATTCGTGGCGCAAGCCACGTCGCTCCAAAAGAAACCATGGTTGTGATCTTAAGCGGGCCTTTAGGGCGGTCTTTCGTCTCTGTTAAATGGGCTTCCACCATGGCAAGCTTGCCGAAGACCTCATGGGCGGTCCGATAGAGCATGTCGCCTTGCTCGGTCAGGACCAGGCCGCGCGCATGACGGTGGAAAAGTGGAAGCCTAAGCGAATCCTCAAGCGCGGAAATCTGCCGGGAAACGGCGGACTGCGAGAGATTCAAAAGATCGCCCGCGTGCGTGAAGCTGCCAGCTTCCGCTACGGCGTGGAAGATCCGCAGTTTGTCCCAGTCCATGATGGACGCACCGATTTTACGCCGTCGGCCAGTGGCAAGATCTAGCGCCATGATCCAAAGCCCTCATTGAGACCCCGAGTGCAGCTATCATAGCGGCACTTTGGGTCAGTGTCCGAAAGGTGAAGGGTGCCTGTCAAGCACCGGAAAGGCGAAGTCGGCCTGGTTTTCGGCTATTCCGCCGCTTGAGCCGCGTCGTCTTCAAGCTCCGCTAAGTATTTTTCGCTCTCGAGCGCTGCCATACAGCCCATGCCGGCCGCTGTAACGGCTTGACGAAAAATCTTGTCGACACAGTCCCCAGCCGCAAACACACCCGGTGCTGACGTCTTGGTGGAATTGGTCGCTGCAATAATGTAGCCCTCGTCATCCATATCGACACTGCCTTTAAAGGCGGCGGTCGCCGGGTCATGGCCGATGGCAACGAACAAGCCCGTTACGTCCAGGCGCGACGTTTCGCCGGTCTTTACATTCTTCAGCACCAAGCCATCGACACCATCCATCGGGCCGTCGCCGCCGACGACTTCTTCCACGACGCAGTCCCAGATGACCTTGATTTTGGGATGGCGGAGCAAGCGATCTTGCATGATCTTTTCCGCACGCAGCGAATCGCGCCGGTGCACGAGGGTCACCTTCGAGCAGATATTGGCGAGGTAGAGGGCTTCTTCGACAGCCGTGTTGCCGCCGCCGACAATCGCGACTTCCTGATTGCGATAGAAAAAGCCATCGCAGGTCGCGCAAGCCGAGACGCCACGGCCATTGAAGTGTTGTTCGCTTGGGAGCCCAAGCCAGCGTGCCTGTGCGCCTGTTGCGATAATGATGGCGTCGGCGAGGTAAATGTTTCCGCTATCGCCCGTGCAGCGCAGTGGCCGCGTGGTGAAGTCCACCTCGGTAATGATATCCTCAACAATGGCAGTCCCGACGTTTTCGGCCTGCTTTTGCATCTGTTCCATCAGCCAGGGGCCCTGAATGACATCGGCAAACCCTGGGTAATTTTCAACGTCCGTTGTAATGGTCATTTGACCACCGGGCTGCAAACCACGCGCGACGATTGGCTCCAAGTTCGCACGCGCGGTATAGATCGCAGCAGTCAAGCCGGCGGCGCCGGACCCGATAATCAGGACTTTATGGTGGTGGGTCTCGGCCATATCGCAAAGAATCCTTGAGACTGAATAGAGTTTGGAAATTGCACTTTGAAGCAAGATAGTCACGGCATTACTCAGGGGCAAGATTTTGCCAGTCAAATTCGCCCGACAATTTGCATGGGACCTTCTCAGAAATTTCACCGTTGAGCCTACTCGACGGCATAAGCCGCCTCATTCTCCTTTGCAGGCTCGCCGATATTGTAATATTAATGCGCATAATTGAACGAATCATTCCACGAGCGGCTGTTATCCAGCAAGGATCTGTCGCTGCGGCCCAAAGGTCGGTGTTGCTAAAAGTACTGTTGGAGGTGTTTACCATGCGGCGTGTAAAGCTCGACCGGATAGACCTGCAGATTCTGAAAGATTTGCAAGATGACGGTCGAATTACAAATGTCGAACTTGCGCAACGGGCCGGTATTTCGGCCCCGCCATGTCTGAGACGCGTCCGGGCTTTGGAAGAGGCTGGTTTCATCAAGGGTTATCACGCTGACCTCGATGCGGAAATTCTCGGGTTCGAGGTTAGCTTTTTCGCGCTTATCGGATTGGATAGCCAGTCGGAGGCCGTCCTGAGTGAGTTTGAAGAGACTGTGGGATCGTGGTCCGAAACGCGCGAATGTCATATGGCACGTGGCCCTCATGACTTTGTCCTGCGCCTCGTTGCCCACAATACGGCTCATGAAAATGAGCTGACCCAACGCTTAACCGCCGCTCCGCACGTGGCGACGGTGCAAACGATCCAAATTATTCGCAGTGCGAAGTCACTCACCGGCGTGCCCATCAACCCGGAGGCGGATTCGGACTAAAGCTTAGGAACAGAGCTCTCCAAGGGACACAATATAAGCAAGGACCCGAGACACTTCGGGTTCAGGCCCTTATAAAAGCTAATCCATTTGGAAGAGTTGCTCGATCTTATTTAAAGGCGACGGAGATGATCTCGTAGCCCTTCTCGCCTTTGGGCGTGGCGACTTCGACGCTATCGCCGACTTGCTTGCCGATGAGGGCGCGACTCAAGGGTGCCGAAATCGAGAGGAGCCCTTCTTTGATGTTGCCTTCCATCTCGCCAACGATCTGGTAGGTGGATTCTTCGTCCGTATCTTCGTCCGCGAGCGTTACGATCGCGCCGAACATCACGGTATCGCCGCTAAGTGTCGAAATATCGATGACTTGGGCGCGGGCGATCCAATCTTCGAGCACTAGAACGCGGCCTTCTATGAAGCTTTGGCGTTCACGCGCGGCATGATACTCGGCATTCTCCGAGAGGTCGCCGTGCTCGCGCGCAGTTGCAATAGCGCGCACCACTTCTGAACGCGCGGTTGATTTCAAATAATGGAGTTCGTCCTTCAAACGTTCGAACCCCGGCGCCGTCATGGGAACCTTATCGCTCATAAGTGAGAGCCCTAACAATCAATCCTTAATTTTCGGAAAAGGGGCCTTATCAAGCCCCTGGCTAAATCTGCCTCTTTGTACCTCTTTTGGTAAGCTTACCCTAAAAGCCGCTTTTAAAATAGGATTGTAGGGGCGCGACTTCAAGACGTCCCTTGCGCATGGCTTTAATTGCCCCAACAGCGCATGCGGCTCCCTTAACGGTCGTGTAGTAGGGGATCGACTGGTTGAGAGCGCCACGTCTAAGCGAGAAGCTATCCGCAATCGCTTTTGCGCCTTCGGTCGTGTTGAAGACAAGCTGCACGCGCCCGGACATCATCGCATCGACAATGTGCGGCCGTCCTTCACGCACCTTCTTCACATATTCGACAGGGATACCGGCACCCTCGAGGTGCCTGGCGGTGCCGCTGGTCGCCATGATCTGATAGCCCAAGGCCGACATTTCGCGGGCGACATCGGTCACAGCCGTCTTGTCGGCGTCTTTGACGGAGACGAATACAGTCCCTTCCTCCGGCAGATCGGCAGAACAAGCGATCTGTGCCTTCAAGAAGGCCCGGTCGAAGGTGACATCCAGCCCCATAACCTCCCCGGTAGAGCGCATTTCCGGCCCCAACATAATGTCGACACCCGGAAAGCGTGCGAAGGGGAAAACGGCTTCTTTAACCGCGACGTGATCGCGTTTGTCCGCCTTCAAATCGAAGTCACCGAGAGAGGCACCAGCCATGACTTGGGCTGCCAGCTTGGCAACAGCCACCCCGGTCGCCTTGGCGACGAAGGGGACGGTTCGACTGGCCCTAGGGTTTACCTCCAGAA
>CAXMNO010000209.1:0-4671 GCA_964194655.1 uncultured Acidimicrobiia bacterium | reverse complement strand
CCGCAAAGTGGCGCCAATGCGCCTCTACCATCTCGAAAGGTGCTTGGCCTGCAACCATGGCATCGCTAATGCCATGAACTGCTTGAGATTGCGCCGGGATCGGCATTCCAGGATCAACAAGAAGGTCCAATGTCTCAGCTTGGATGAGACGGGGGCCGCGTAACTTCACTGCGCCAAGTGAAATCATCCGGTCTTTGTTGACATTCAAGCCCGTAGTCTCCGTATCGAAAACAACAACGGGCAAGTGGTTAAGCGACAAATCATCGCTCAAAGGACCAGGCGGACCGATTGCTTCATGGAGAGACAGATCTAGATCGAGCGATCCTTCAATCCTCCGCTGTTTTCCTGCGATGTTTCGCTCGGGCGCACGACGATCCTCGACGGGGAACACCAGGACAGCGCCACCGTCGCCGCCGAAATCTCTGACATGCACCTCCAATGTGCGGCCCTCTACATCCATCACCCTTGCCACGACGACACCCGCCGATAGGTGCGCGTCATCCAACGCTGCATCAAGAGATGAGCGCTCGAGCGCTGCGAAAATCGACGTCCCCACCGCAATGCGCTGAGCCCCCAGTAAGTCTTTTGCCACGCCGTTGACCAGCGACACCAAACCGTCTTGCGTGATCATGATGAGACCTTCACCGCTGGCCTCGAGCAGGGAGCGCAAACGCGCATCTGGGGTATTCTCCCTTTGGCCAATGCGGTCGGCCAGATGGAAGATCGCGCTTCGCAGCCCCTCCACTTCCATATCTTCGAAGGGTTGATAAGGGGCAATTGCCGAGCCTTCGCTCCCGCGCCGGTCGATTGCGAGCAAAGGCCCGCGAAGCCTTTCCAGTGCTGCAAGATGAAGCCGCAAAACCTGGTCGATGTAGCGCAATAACCCCAACCCGCCTGCAAGAACCACTGCGAGAAGGATACTGAGCAACGGCTTATTACCACTGTCCGGGCCGGACCATATGGCGAAGGCACTCAACATCGCGCCAAGCAGGAGAACTGCTGCGAGCAGAAAAAGGAGTGAGCGCATCAAGCGGCGAAAGGAGCTACGGCCTCCGGATTTGCCCGACACATTCTTTTGTTTCTGCTTATGTTTCTGCTCTGAGGCCATTATCAAAAGATCTCGCCACTCAATTCCAGGGCAACCTCGTCGGCAAAGCGTTCTATCGCCTTCAGTGCGTCGCCGAGCTCATCCTTTTCATATGCCGTCAAATTCGTTGGATGAACGTAGTTGCTCACATTTCGATTCGGATCCTGGAAATCAGCCAGCTGCTGGCGAAGCAAAAGAAAGGAAATGTGGTGAAAGGCGGCCGCTAGATAATCGTGAGTTTTGGCGCTGATCGCATCCTTTTTCCGCAAAGCCGCAAGACGCTCCAGCGTTCCCGTCTCTCCAACGCCGTCGCGCAGTGCCAAAAGGCGCAGGTGGGAGACAAGAGGTAGCGTTCCTCTGTGCTTCAGATTGATCGCACCCAGATGCTCTTCCTTTTCTTTCTCAAGCGTAAATCTGCCAAACCAACCGAGCGCCACGCTCGCGCGCTTTGCTTCTTTCAACATGGAACCTAAAAGGTTTTTGCTCCCCGCCGCAATTTCACAGACGTCGCGGCGAAGGGCGCGCGCCCATTGGCTGTTTGGACCAGCCCCTCGGAAATCGAAAAATATATCAGCATGCCGAATGAGGATGTTGCTACGCCGCTTTTCCCAAAGCGCGATTTGATGGCGCCATTGATCACGGGTTTTCCGCCACAGAGGATTTCGCGCCATGACATGCCCATTGCAATAAGGAAAGCCGATTGCGTCCAGATTATCGTTGAAACGCTCCGCCAAGGCGATGAAGTAAGGATCTATCTTGACATGATCCTCATCGGGATAATTATCGATGATGAAGCCATTATCCTGATCGGGATAAAGATAGTTCTCGCCGCGTCCACCCGATCCCATGATCATGAGGTTGAACGGCAACGGCGGCGCGCCCATGCCCTCGTCTTCAAGCGCACTTTGTGCAGCGTCCAGAGCACGCAAATGCAAATCGGCATTGATATGAGAGATAAGAGCAAGGATGTCTGGTGCGGGGATTTTATCCTCCATCAACCTGACAGCCAGTTCGACCTGTGCAGCCTTTACCGCGCCTAGGCCTTCGAGGCTGCGGTCATGGCAAAGGCGGTCGATTTCACCGACGATGATTTCGCCTGCGATTGCAAGAGCGCGATGAAGCTCGACAACGCCAAGCGGGTGCCCGTCCTCTCTCACCACTGGCATATAACGCAGCCCGCGCCGACGCATCATCGCGATTGCGTAATAGAGATAGTCGTCGCCGGAAACAGAGTGCGGCGCGATCGTCATTACAGCGCGCACCGGATCGCTCGGTACCGAGCGCAGCGCAATCCGCCGGACCACGTCTTGCTCTGTCACGATGCCGACCAAAGACCCATGATCAGGCCCTGCCCCATCCTTGACGATAAGCACACAGTCGGCGCGCTCGGACGCCATTCGGTCCAGCATTTCGCCGACGGAGGCGTTTTCATCGAGAATAACTGGGTGGCGACCTAGGTTATCCGCGACACGGCTGAAAAAGACCTTGGTTCTTGTGCGCATTACACCCCTGCCTATCGATAATGGATCTTGGTCTTACTCCGCGACTTGTGCGGATGCCCGGCTCACCTCCTCAGCGCTATCTGCTTCAGCAATCGGAAGCGTGAAGCGGAATACGGCTCCGCGCCCAGGCGCGCCCTCGACCCAGATCGAACCGCCGAAGTATTCAACAATCTGCTTGCAGATCGACAAACCCAATCCCGTGCCATGCGGCTGGGCTGAACTATGGTCGCGGATCTGGCGGAACCGGTCGAAAATGATGGCGCGGTTTTCCGGTGCCACGCCCTGACCATTATCTGAAACGCTGACGATGACGCTATTCTTGCGCAATTGCGCGCTGATGAGACAGCGCCCCTCCTCCTGATCGCAGAATTTTGCGGCATTGGATACGAGATTGACCACCACCTGAATAAGACGGTCGCGGTCCGCGCGGACCTTGGGCAAATCGTCCTTGATCACCCTATCCAATCTCACCCCGGTTTCACCGAAGAGATTAGCGGTCACTGCCAAGGCTTCCTCCAACACGGCTTTCGGTTCGACGGCTTGCAAATGCCATTCGGCGTTGCCCGCATCAAGCTTTGCAAGATCGAGGATCTGATTGATCAAACGCGTTAGCCGTTCGCTTTCTTTAACGACGATATCGAGGAACCTGCCACGCTCCTCGGCAGGCAGCGTCGGGTTATCTGCCAGGATTTCACTAAACGAGCGGATGGAGGTAAGCGGCGTGCGCAGTTCATGGCTCACGGTGGAAAGGAAGTCGTCTTTTAAGCGGTCCAGTTCTTTTAAGCGCTCATTCGCCTCGCGCAACTCGGCCGTGGTGGCTTCCAGCTCAAGCGACTTCTGTTCCAAGCGATGGCTATATTCGATGACTTGAGAGGTTTCTTCCAAAATTTCCAGGACCTCATCCAGACCGACGACCTCACCCTTGGCGACGGTCGCGACCATGACACGGGCGGATGCCGCACCTATGGCGCCTGCCAAAAGGCGTTCGGTAAAGCCGACGAATTCCGCATCCGCATCCCGGAGAGCGGAGAGATCCAATCGCCTTTTAGCGGCATAACGAGCGAACTCGCGATCTGTTGTCTCTTTCCCGATGAAGCGAACAACCAGATCATAAAGACCCGATACCGTCGCCGAGCCGCGCCAAAAGCGTGAGGACCCGCTTTGCCCCGACCAACGAAAGACATCTACGAATAGCGTTGCTTGAACCCTCTCGATCGGTGACTGGCGGCTCCAAAGCGATCCAAGGATAAAACCACCGATGTTCGCTAGCATCGACCAGAAAACGCCGTGGGAGAGGCTATCGAGACCACTCAAGCCCAAAAATTCATAAGGACGCAGCAACGCAATACCGAACGGCCCTTGCTCCACAAATCCAGGCGGCAGCCAACCTGGACGCGCAAAGAGGGGCAAGAGAAGTGTATAGGCCCAGGCCAAAAAGCCGAGACTCAAGCCTGTCTGAGCGCCCACGCGCGATGCGTTCTTCCAGAAGATGCCGCCGATTATTGAAGGCGCAAATTGGGCGGCCGCGGCAAAAGAGACAAGCCCAATGGTCACCAGTGCATCGGCCTCACCAATGAAGCGGAAATAGGCATAGCCCAGCAGGAGAATGCCAAAGATGCTGGATCTGCGAATAAAAAGCAGCAGACCCGAAAGATCACCGCGATCCTTTAGGCGCAAGAAGCGGATGCGTAGCAGTGTCGGCATCACCAAGTCGTTGCAAACCATAGTCGAAAGCGCAACAGCTGCGACGATAACCATACCGGTTGCGGCCGAAAGACCGCCGATAAAGACAAAAAGCGCCAGCCATTCGCGTTGTCCCGCCATGGGCAAGGTCAAGACGAAAGTGTCCGCATCGACACTGCCATCGGGGAACATAAGCCTTCCGCCAATTGCGATCGGCAGCACAAAAATGTTGATCAAAAGCAAATAGAGCGGAAAGAGCCAGACGGCTTTTTGCAAGTGTTGCTCGTTCACATTCTCAACGACAATCACCTGGAATTGGCGTGGCAAGCAGAAGATCGCCGCCATGGAAATGAGTGTGACAGTCACCCATTGGCTGTAGCCCAAATCACCATCCCATGT
>CAXMNO010000208.1:0-11589 GCA_964194655.1 uncultured Acidimicrobiia bacterium | reverse complement strand
GTCGTCGTTGGTGGAGGTTGTGTCGGGGCAAATATTCTCTATAGCCTCGCCAAACGGGGCTGGAGCGATGTGGCTCTTCTGGAGCGCACAGAGCTGACAGCAGGCTCGACCTGGCACGCAGCGGGCTTAATTCCGCTCTATTCCTTCAGCTATGCCTTCGGCCGGATGATCGCAAAGACGATCCAGATTTATGAGGGGCTGGAGGCGGAGACCGAACAGGCCATCGGCTGGCACAAATGCGGACAGCTGCGCATCGCCAATTCACGCGACCGGATGGATGAATACCTAAGCTATGCGGCGATTGCGGAAACCCAAGGTGTTCGTGCCGAAATTCTTTCCCCTTCAGAAGTAAAAGATCTCTGGCCCTTGATGGAGGGCGGACCTGATTTGCTAGGCGCCGTTTATAATCCTGATGACGGCCATATCGCACCCGCGGACGTGACACAGGCTTTGGCTAAGGGCGCGCGCAATATGGGCGCCAAGATCTACCGCAATACCGAAGTCAAAAGCATGACCCAGTTGGCGAGCGGTGAGTGGAAGGTGGAGACCGACCAGGGCGACATCACCTGTGAGCATCTGGTAACGGCAACCGGCAACTATGTGCATCACACAGCAACCATGCTGGGCCTTAGAATTCCAGCACAACCCATCGTCCACCAATACTGGGTGAGCGAACCTGTGCCTGAAGTGGTCGCCCGGCACGAGGCAGGCCTGCCGGAAATGCCGGTCCTTCGCAACGAGGCGATCAACGGCTATGTGCGCGAAGAAAAGCAGTCCTTGATGTTCGGCCCTTACGAGCGGCCAGGGAATCTTGAGCTCTTCGCCTACGATGGCGTGCCGCCCACATTTGGTGCGGATTTGCTGCCAGAAGATATCGATTCTGTTGAGGCTAACTGGGAGGCAGCGCTGGAACTCGTGCCTGTCCTGGGGGAAGT
Source organism: uncultured Acidimicrobiia bacterium (assembly GCA_964194655.1). Taxonomy (GTDB): domain Bacteria; phylum Pseudomonadota; class Alphaproteobacteria; order Kiloniellales; family Kiloniellaceae; genus JAJFGK01. The sequence goes on along the minus strand of CAXMNO010000208.1, from coordinate 10,654 downwards.
CGGCATTCAAACCAATGTGCGCGGACCGATCTGCACCACGCCCGATAACTTGCCGCTTGTAGGTCCTGCTTGGGGCAAGCGAAACCTTTGGCTGGCAGAGGGTTTCTCCGGCGGCATCTTGATGGGTGGCGGCATCGGTCATCACCTGGCCGAGTGGATATGCGAGGGCGAGCCTTCAGTCGATCTTTCCGAGGTGGATTGCCGCCGCTTCGGGCCGCACAGCAACAAACGCTGGACAGCGGTTAAGGCGAAAGAAACCTTCGGGCATAATTTCGGCATTCACTATCCAGGCTACGAATGGCCAGAAGGTCGCCCTTTAAAAATGTCTCCCTCCTATGACCGCTTAACCGACCAAGGTGCGGTATGGGGTGCCGTCTATGGGTGGGAGGTGCCCCTTTGGTTCGCGCCAAAAGGGGAGGAAGCAAAGGATATATGGAGCTACCGCGAATTCAATTCCAAGCCCCACGTGGGGGTGGAATGCAAGGCAGTGCGCGAGGCAGCAGGCATCTTCGAGATGTCCGCCATGGCGAAATTCGAGGTCAGCGGCGGGGGCGCTGAAGTGTGGCTGAACCACATCCTCGCTAACCGTATTCCAAAGAACATCGGTGGAATATCGCTCTGCCACCTCTTAACGGCAAAAGGCGGTGTCCGGGCGGAATTCACAGTGACGCGGCTTGAAGAAGACCTGTTCTACTTGGTGGGCACGCCACGCGGGGAGCGCCATGACTTCGACTGTCTTTGGCGCGCTCTGCCGCAAGACGCCTCCGTCACTTTACGGAACGCAACATTTGAACGCGGTTGCTGGACGGTCGTTGGTCCAAAGGCGCGCGATATCCTACAGGGGCTTACAGATGCAGATTTGTCCAACGACTCTTTTCGTTGGATGACGGCGCAGTCAGTCGCCTTGGGGCTCGCCTCCGACGTTCGCATGATGCGCGTCAACTATGAGGGCGAGCTGGGGTGGGAGCTTTATCACCCAATTTGCACTAACCAGCACCTCTTGCGAGAAATCATGGGCGCCGGAGAAGCCCATGGCCTGCGGCTGGCCGGGTACCGCGCGATCGAATCTCTGAGGCTCGAGAAATCTTACCGGGCGATGTACCGTGATATAAACGTCGAATACACAGCCCTCGAATCCGGCCTCGAGCGCTTCATCCGCTTCGATAAAGGCGATTTCGTAGGACGCGATGTCCTTTTGCGGCAAAAGGAAGAAGGCCTCAGCCGCAAGATGGTTACGCTGGCCGTTGAGACCCTCGATGCCGATGCCTTCATGAATGAGGGTGTTTATCAAGGCGAGCGGTTGGTCGGACGGGTCACCTCCGGTGCCCATTCACACACCTATGGCCTCTGCCTCTCGATGGCTTACTTGGAAGCACCTTACTGCGATATTGGAACGGAGCTTGAAATTCCGCTCTTGGGTGTGAGGCGCAAGGCCAGCGTCATCGCGGATTCACTCTACGACCCGGAGAACTTGAAGCCTCGCAGCTAAATGCCTCAAACCTGGAGAAACAGGCCATGAGTGACTACGCAATGGAAGAAAAGCCGCGTCGGCGGGGACGCTCCAGAAGGCGGGCGGCCAGGGTCAAGGCGCCGATCATTCATCATCCGACATTGGTGCGAAACATCCCGACCTTCGAGGTCATAAATCAAGAGGGTGTGGAGATGATCCACAACCTCGCCATGCGCATTATCGAGGAACTCGGCGTTGATTTTCGCGACGAGGAATCGTTGGAGATTTGGCGCAAGGCAGGCGCCGAGGTCGAAGGGGAGCGTGTGCGCATGGGCCGCGATGAGCTTATGGCCCTCGTCGATCTCGCGCCTGAAAGTTATGTCCAACACGCCCGCAACCCCGAACGCAGCGTCACCGTTGGCGGGCGGAATATGGTCATCTCGCCTTCCTACGGGCCGCCTTTTATCTTGGATTTGGAAGGTGAGCGGCGGCACGCAACTTTGGAGGACTTGAATAACCTCCAAAAGATCAATCACATGGCGTCCTCCGTGCACATTGCCGGTGGCCCGATCGTCGAGCCTGTGAACGTGCCGGTCCCCCATCGCCATCTTTGGATGGCTTATAGTGCGCTTAAATACTCTGATAAATCGTTGGTCGGTAATGTTACCGCGCGCGAACGCGCCGAAGATACGATCGAGATGATGAAGATCGTCTTCGGCGCCGAGTTTGCGACCAACAACGCGACAACCACATCTTTGATCAACTCGAACTCGCCCCTGGTGTGGGACAGCACCATGCTGGACGCCTTGAAGGTTTATGCGGCCAATAATCAAGGCGTCATGTGCTCGCCCTTTTCCATGACCGCAGCTTCTACCCCTGGCAGCAATGTGGGGACAATGGCCGTGGTCACGGCGGAGGCTGTCATGGCGATAGCTTTTGGGCAGCTCGTGCGCCCGGGTTCCCCAATGTTGTTCGGCGTGCCTGCCATGACGGTTGCACTCAACACCGGTGCGCCGGTCCATGGCAGCCCCGATAGCGCACTGGTACAATTCATGGCGGGCATGATGGCGAGGCGCTATAAGGTGCCGCACCGGGCAATCGCCAACTGTGCGACCTCCAAAACACCCGACATTCAAGCGGGCTTCGATTCGATGTGGGGGCTCTTCCCCTCATTCCTGTGTGGCGGAAATTGGATCACCATGGCAGGTGGCATGATCGAGGGGACGCTCGGTCTTAGCTACGCCAAAACCATGATCGATTTGGAACAGGTCGATGCCTTCTATCATTTCAGCCAGGGCTGTGCCTTCGATGATTTGGATGAAGTCTTCGAAGCCGTTAAGGAAGTAGGCCCAGGCGGCCATTTCCTGGGAACCGCACACACCAGAAAGTCGAACCTCTTTATCTTTCCCTCCCAAAACAATGTGACTTTTGAGCAGTGGGAAGAAGAGGGACGGCAAGACGCAGCAGCGGTCGGTTTGCAAAAAGCTAAAGACTGGCTGGCCCGCTATGAGGAACCGGAAATCGATAAGGTGCTGGACGAGGCCCTCATGGATTTCGTAAGACAGAGGGAAAGTGAAATTCCCCGCGATCTTGAGTGAGGTCCTCTCTTGTCTGAAAAAAGAAGCGGCGGCGCCTTGTTGGTCGCCTGCCTGCAAGAACAAGGCGTCGATACGGTCTTCGGCGTACCTGGCGAATCCTATCTCGCTGTGCTCGATGGTCTCTATGACGCATCGAACGCCATTCGCACCGTTATTTGCCGTAACGAAGGCGGTGCGGGCTTTATGGCAGCGGCCCACGGCAAGCTTACTGGCAGGCCTGGCATCTGCTTTGTGACCCGGGGACCTGGGGCCAGTAACGCCTCAATCGCGGTGCACTCGGCGCGCCAGGATTCCAGCCCCATGATCCTTTTCATCGGGCAAGTGGGGCGTGGTGATCGCGGGCGCGAGGCTTTTCAAGAAATCGACTACCGCGCCTTTTTTGGCAGCGTCGCAAAGTGGGTCACCGAAGTAGAGGATGCAAAACGCCTGCCAGAGATTATCGCCCGCGCCTTCCAGGTTGCGCTTAATGGGCGCCCCGGTCCGGTCGTCATCGCCTTACCAGAGGATATGTTGCGCGACGTGACGACGGCTGAGCCGCTTCCCTACCTATCGGCAAGCGAGCCTGGTTTATCAGAAGATGTCCTGGCAGCATTTATGGATGCGCTTGAGGGTGCAGAGCGACCGCTGGTGCTCTTTGGTGGCGGTTCTTGGCGCACTGAAGGGCGGGTGGGGCTTAAGTCCTTTTTGGAAAGTCATGACATTCCCGCCTTGGCCGCCTTCCGATTTCAAGATCTTCTCGACAACCACAGTCCCGCTTACTGTGGTGACGCAGGTGTCGGCATGACCCAGGCCACCCGTAGTCTTTTTGATGAAACTGATCTTGTGATAGCCATCGGCACCAGGCTGGATGAATTGACAACTGAAGGATACAGCCTCCTGCGTGCACCCAAACCCGTGCAGCAGTTCGTCCATGTACACCCAAGCGATGGGGAGCTGGGCAAGGTCTATCAGCCCGATCTCGCGATCCACTGCGGCGTCAATAATTTCTGCCAAGCTTTGGCACAAAATGAGCCGCGCGCATGCCGTGCGGGCGAGCCCCGGGCTGAATGGCGAAAAAAGGCGCGCGCAAATTTCTTGGCTTCTTTGGAGGTTCCAGCCCAGCCTGGAAGCCTCGATATGGCGGAAGTCATGAAATGGCTACGCGCGAACTTGCCTCTTGATGCAATTTTGACCAACGGTGCCGGGAATTTCACGGTCTGGCCAAACAAATTCTACCTTTTCGGAGAGGACGACCGGCTGCTCGCCCCGCAAAGCGGGGCAATGGGTTACGGTCTTCCGGCGGCGATTGCTGCCAAAATTTCAGCACCGGAACGCGTGGTCGTATGCTTCGCAGGTGATGGTGACATTCAGATGAACCTGCAGGAACTGGGCACTGCCGCGCAAGAGGGCGCCCAGCCGATCATCTTAGTTCTGAACAATTCCATGTACGCGACAATCCGCATGCATCAGGAAAGGAACTATCCCCGCCGCGTGATCGGGACCACGCTGGTCAATCCAGATTTCGTGGCGCTTGCCAAGGCTTATGACTTTCACGCCGAACGCGTGGTGCTAACCGCCGATTTTCCCGCTGCTTTTGGCCGTGCCATGGCCTCTAAGACAGGTGCCCTTCTTGAGTTGGTCCTGGACCCGGAGGCCATCACCGCACGCCAAACCTTGAGCGCTATAAGAGCGGCGGCGGAAGGGAGCGATTGACCCGGCTCGGGTGAGGCACGCCCTACCGGTTCTCTACGCCAGATCCAGGTCCAGCGCATCGGCCATTTCGGCCATGGTGAAGAAGGTGAAATCGACTTCGGGCTTCTCACCTGTTTTCCTGGTTGCGCCCCATGAGCCACCCTCAGAGAGGCGTTGGCGATCAATCCAGGCGTTTGCCAGGCCGAACTTTCGCGCAGGCGCATGGTCGTGGAAGAGGCTTTGCGCGGTATGCAGGACATCTGTGGCGTCAAGGCCCAGATCCTCTTTCAAACCATTGATGAGATGGTCGAAGTTGGCAGGCGTGGGCTTATAGGAGCCAACATCTTCAGCCGTATAGACAGCATCGAATGTAACACCAAGCTTACGGTTCGAGCTCGCAAAGCCGTCGCGATTGACGTTCGAGAGGATTACGAGCTTGTAATGCCTCTTCAAGCGTCTGAGTGCATCGGCGCTATCGGGGAACGCTGGCCAATGAGCGACCGAGGCGCCAAAGGCCTCATCCAACTCTTGACTGCTTTGAAGCGAGAAGCGCCTTGCAATCTCCCCGTGAACCAAGCTCAAAAGCTCCGGATACAACATGCCCGGTGTTGCGGCTTCCTGTTTGCTCTCAATTTCCGAGAAGGTCGTGAGAAGGAGGTCACGGGTCACGCTTTCACACGCGTTTGCTATCAAAAGTGGCTGGGTGGCGTCCCAAATTCCGCTTTCCCAATCGATCAACGTGCCATAGCAATCGAAGGTCAGGGCCTTATAGTCGCTTAATTTGGCGGCCATGCGTTTAGTCTCCATCAGGTGTTAGGTCTGCGCCGATCTTATACGCCGATTTGCGGTGCCGTCTTGACCGAGGCTCTGAGAATCTGTGCTGAAACTATAATTACCCGCCGATTTTCTCCATTTGGAAGGCTTTGGGGGCTCTTCCAAATTCCCTTGTGAAGGCGCGGGTAAAGGCACTTTGATCGCTGTAGCCGACCGCGAGCGCGACTTCGCTAATCTGAACATCCGGTTTGGCGAGAAGGTTTGCCGCCGTCGCCATTCGGCGCTTAGCGAGATAACGTCCCGGACTCGTCCCGAGTGAATCCCGGAATAGCTGATGTAATCCCGCTTCGCTGACACCAATCCCACGCGCGAGGCCTGAGACAGTCATTTTCTCGCCAAGCCCCCTTTCTATAAGCGCAAGGGCGCGCGCAAGACGCCGGTCGGCGGGGAGTGGACTTAGTCCCATCCGCCGCTCCAGCGCGCCAAGGAGAAGCTCGCCTGCCAAGTCGTGATCGATACCCTCAAGCCGGTAGGCGCTTATTTCCTGGGCCAGAGAGCCAGCCAAACGACCAAAGTTTTCATCGAGCGCGATAAAGGGTGAGCTGGAGGCTGTTTCAAAAAGACGCGCGCGGCGATAAGCGGCACTACTGGCCGTGTCGGGAACTAGATCCATGATGAGAAATCGATTGTGGGGCGACCCGGCAAAGGCATGATCCTCGCCTGCGGCAATCAAGGCGGCCTTGCCTTTTGCGACCGCACCGCCATGCCCTGCGACTTCCATTTCTAGCGTACCGACGAGCGGCAAGACCACTTGATGGTGCTCGTGGCTATGGCGTTCAGCCGCCCCGGCGTAGCTCTTAAGCGCCAAGTGGGCGCCGCGGTGGATTTTTTCGGGCATAGCCTTCTTTCGCACGTCGCAATTCCATTTGACTATAGAGAGGAAGAAGAATTCTGTCAGGATCCGGTAGCGTAAGATATTTGTTCGCCAAAGCGATGCAATTCAGCTACCTCTGATTAAAGTGATTGTATATACAACTTGGGCTCACGGGAGAGCCCTTGCAGTAGAGGAAATGTTATGGCGCGGGAAGGCACGAGAAGGAGCGGTCGCAAGGCGCCCGGACCCAAAGAGCTGGCACAGTTGGAATGGCGGCAGGTTCAAAACCCCTATAGCCCAGTTGAAGTTTTGAGTCCTGAGGGCATAGCGGCTATCACCGAGACTGCTTTTCGGATTCTCGAAGAAGTCGGCATGGACTTCATGCATCCTGAAGCCCTTCAGATCCTCAAAGATGCAGGCGCCGAGGTGACACCAGGCTCTGACCGGGTTCATTTGGATCGTGCCTTTGTGAAGGAAGCGCTCGCCCACGTACGCTCCAGCTTTCCGATCCATGCGCGCAACCCCGCACACGATTTGATTATGGGCGGCAACAACATCAATTTCTCCTCAGTCGCAAGCGCCCCCCACGCCACAGATCTGGAAAAGGGGCGTCGGGCGGGAACGCAAGTGGACTACCGGAATTTCCTAAAGCTTGGGCAGAGTTTGAACATCATCCATCTCTTCGGCGGCTATCCGGTTGAGCCAGTCGATTTGCCACCAGCGACGCGTCACCTCGATTGCATTCGTGATTTCATAACTATGACCGATAAGGTCTATCACGCCTACAGCCTTGGCCGGACGCGAATGCTGGATGCCTTGGAGATCACCCGCATCGGCTATGGCCTGAGCGAGGCAGAACTTGCGGAAAAAACCTGCATTTTCTCGATCATCAATACCAACTCGCCCCTAAAACTCGACGGACCGATGATTGAGGGCCTGATTGAGCTTGCCAGGCGCAATCAGCTTGTGGTGATCACGCCTTTCACGCTTTCAGGCGCAATGAGCCCGGCGACTATCGCAGGGGCCCTTGCCCAACAGCATGCAGAAGCCATGGCGGGTATGACGCTGGTGCAGCTCGTGCGCAAGGGAGCGCCTGTCATGTATGGCGGCTTTACCTCAAACGTCGATATGAAGTCAGGTGCGCCTGCTTTCGGTACGCCGGAATATACCCGTGCGGCCTTCGCGGCTGGCCAACTTGCGCGTTCTCTTGGCGTGCCGTTCAGGTCATCTAACGTCAATGCTTCTAACGTTGTCGATGCGCAAGCAGCCTACGAATCGCAGATGTCGATTTGGGGGGCGGTCATGGGCCATGCGAATATGATCATGCATGGTGCAGGCTGGTTGGAAGGTGGGTTGGCCGCTTCTTTCGAGAAGTTCATGCTGGATGCCGAAATGCTTCAAATGATGGCGGAGGTGTTGAAGCCGCTGGACGTGAGTGAGGCAGCACTCGGCCTTGATGCGGTCAAGGAAGTTGGCCCCGGTGGGCATTTCTTTGGGGCCGCTCATACCTTGGAGCGTTATGCAAACGCCTTCTATGCGCCGATCCTCTCCGATTGGCGGAACTTTGAAACCTGGGAAGAAACGGGTTCCAAAACCGTGACGGAGCGTGCGCATAAGCTCTACCGCGAGGTCCTGGAAACCTATCAAGCCCCACCACTGGAGGCGGCGCGATTGGAAGAAATGGATGCCTTCGTCGCGCGTCGAAAGGAGGAAGGCGGTGCGCTGGAATCGGCCTAATGCTTGAGCTTTTCTCGATTGAAGGAAAACGCGCGCTCGTCACCGGCGCTGCGCAGGGCCTTGGTTTCGAGATTGCAAAAGTGCTGGCATTGGCAGGTGCCAGTGTTCTGGTCAACGGGCGAGATGAAGCACGGCTTCAAAAGGCCGTAGCAAAAATTCAAGAAAGCGGCGGTGACGCATCGGTGTTGGCCTTCGATGTTACCGATCAGGCTTCAGTATCCGCCGCATTCCAGGGCGCTGGGAGCAACGTTGATATCCTCGTCAATAATGTGGGTGCCAGGAACCGACGCCCGTTGCAGGAATTAGCCCCCGCTGATGTCCGCGCCATGTTGGAGGCCAATCTCGTGGCCGCTTTTGAGCTTTCGCGCCGCGCCGCACAGTCTATGGCTGACAGAAGGTGGGGCCGCATTATCAATATTACCTCTATCGCTGGGCCACGTGCGCGTGCAGGGGACGCCGCCTATACCGCGTCCAAAGGCGGGCTTGAGGCGTTGACACGCGCACTGGCAGCAGAATTGGGGCCGCAAGGCATTACGGTCAACGCTATATCGCCTGGATATTTTGCGACCGAAACCAACGCGGCGATGGTTGATGATCCAGAGGTCATGGCCTTTCTTCGCGATCATAGCTCCCTTGGCCGCTGGGGCCGGCCGGAGGAGATTGCGGGCGCCGCCCTCTTTTTAGCTTCCGAGGCCGCCTCCTACGTGACGGGGCAGGTCATCACCGTCGATGGCGGTATGACTTCACTCTTCTAGCTCTGGCTTCTGTGGGCTATCACTCGCCGCCGTCTCCTCAAGCCAACGGGCAACGCGTCTTGCCGCAGCGCTGGGGTGTGTCCGCACGGGCTGGCAGAGATAGTAGAAAGCCTCGCTCGGACCTTCTTGGCCAAAGGGGCTTATAAGGCCGCCCGCCTTCAAGCGCTCATCCACCAGTGGACGGCGGCCCATGGCGAGCCCTAGGCCTCGCTCAGCGGCCTCCAGCGCGTGTTCTTGCGATTCTAAGACCATGGTCTTTTGGCCCTTTCGCAAACGAAAACCGCGGGCCGCTGCCCATTCCTCCCACTCACCCGTATGGTAGCTATTGGTGATAAGGCGCGCACTTTGAAGAGCTTCCTCGGGCCGCGTGAGCTGTTCGGGCGAGAGGTAGTCGGCACGCGCGACCGGCCAGGCTGATTCAGCGAGTAAAGGGCTTGCCTCCACATCCAGCCATCCGCCCCTCCCATAGCGAATGGCCAGGTCGATCTGCTCGCGTTTCAGATCGCAAACCCTGGTGGTGGTGATGAGCTGTAAGTCGATATCCGGACAGGCTGCTTCCAGTTTGGCGAGGCGCGGTATGAGCCAAAGGACCGCTAGCGAAGGGGGAAGGGTGAGCGCAACGCGCCCGCGCTCCCTAGGGCCGATGAGGGCGCGGGTCGCATCTGTGATGTTGGCCAGCGCGGGATCGATTTCGGCGTAATAGCGCCTACCTGCCTCGGTCAATTGCACCTTAGGCCCATTGCGGTGGAAGAGCGCCAAGCGAAGGAAGTCTTCCAATCGGCGAACCTGGTGGCTGACAGCCGATTCCGTAATGCCAAGATCTTTTGCCGCTTCGCGAAATTGCCCGTGACGGGCGGCTGCCTGAAAAGCGCGCAGTGCCGCGAAAGGGGGGAGATAAGCGCTATCGCTCATGCCGCTTGGGTTTCCTATTTAGTATGAATTAAATTCAATGTTTGTTGCATTTAATTCTCTCGAATCTTCGGCGAATCATAGCAATTATATTAGAGGAGAGGGAAAAATCATGAGCGAATTGTGATTTTTTTCATGTTCGTTCAAGTTAGGAGAATTTCGTTATGACCTATCCTTTGCGCCGTGAGAGCTTCAACGAGGTTAATGGCTATCCAGAAAACAATAGCGTCACCGCCGATTTGAAATTTATCATTCCTGACAATGATCGCCCCTTAATAACTGTGGCCACCGTTGGGGAAGGCGATCATGAGCGCTTGGGTATGTTCCACGAAAAGTCTGTCCAGATTAACGATGCGCGGGCTCTTTTTCCGGCGGCTCATCTCGATGAGGAGGGCTTTTCGCTGGTGAATCACTTCACGGACTTCCAAGACTTCTTGAACGCCGATGCCGTGGAGAGGCTCTATTATCCGGAGATGGAAGACTTGATTCGTTCGGCGACCGGAGCCCGTCGCGTGAAGGTTTTCGACCATAATGTGCGCAGCGATTCAGGCAGCGTGGCAGCCGATGTTGGGCTTCGCCCTCCTGTCCGCAACGTTCACAACGACTACACGGCTAAGTCTGGCCCCCAGCGCTTGAAGGATCTGATGGGCGATGAAGCTGAGGAGCTCGCGACACGGCGCTTTGCAATTATCAATGTTTGGCGTCCCATCGTCGGGCCTGTGGAGTCAGCGCCGCTTGCTGTTGGGGATGCGGGGAGTATACCCAGTCGGGATCTGGTTGCCACCGACCTTGTGTTCAAGGACCGGGTTGGGGAGATTTATCAGGTGGCCTACAGCCCAGAGCAGCGCTGGTATAGTTATCCGGCAATGGAAAGGCATGAGGCGCT
>CAXMNO010000207.1:0-3447 GCA_964194655.1 uncultured Acidimicrobiia bacterium | reverse complement strand
CATTGATCGGAAAGTGCGAGTTGGCGTTTGAGTTCGGCAAGTTCATCGGCAAAGCGGGCACCGCGATCACGTTCAGCGTCTGCCAGGCTTTGGGCGTGTGAAACGCTGGGCGCGCAGTAACGAAAAACAAAATCGGTGCCGGGAATGCGGATGCCGCAGGCCCATAGCATCAAGAATCCGGATACGCCCAGGATTAAAGCCAGCAGTGACCAAGCGACGATTCCGCCCCAGGGTCGATATTTACGATACTGGCTTGCAGCCATTACCCTACCCGGTCCTCGTGACGCAGCTTGCTTGCGAGCGCCATTTATCATTGATCGCTCTAAAGGTGAGAGCGCAGGCCCGCGCTGTCAATGATCCAGAGCGGATTTTACCGGGAAATATGTTTTATTTAGGACATTTGCCGATTAGTGCAGCCAGCTGCCGAAAAATCAAACCGTCATTCGAAAACAATAACGTTTCTAAGGGCTTCGCCACGATTAACCGATGCAATGGCCTCGTTGATTTCCTCTATCGGATAGCGCTTTGTAATCAGCTCATCCAGCTTTAAGCGGCCTTCCAGATAAAGTTCAACCAGCTTTGGAACGTCGATTTGCAGCCGGGTTTCGCCCATTTTGGAGCCAATGATCTGTTGAATTCCATCGGCCAGGCCCAAAGCCTCGAAGGAGGCCTTTTCGCCAATGGCAGGCATGCCGACGATCACGACCTTGCCAGCCTTACGTATCAGAGAGATACCTTGCTCGATGGCAGAAATGGCGCCGACCGTTACAAAAACATAATCCGCGCCACGACCACCGGTGAGTTCCTTGACTGAGGCGACTAAATCGCAGTTTTTCGGGTTCAAGGTGTGGGTTGCCCCAAAGGTCTTGGCGGCCTCCAACTTATCGTCGGCAAGATCGACTGCAATGATTGGCTGCGCACCGCAGAGCACGGCACCCTGCACCGAATTGAGGCCAACACCGCCTGTTCCAATAACAACGACGCTGGAACCCGCTGGAACCTTGGCGGAGTTGGTAACAGCGCCCAGCCCCGTGATCACACCGCAAGCGAGCAAGGACGCGCTTTCAAGAGGGACTTCTTTTGGAATGGCAACGACTTGCGACTGATCGACGACCACTTCCTCGGCAAAAGCACCGGTGCGTAGGCCTTGCTTGATCGCATGACCGTCTTGCTTATGGATCGGCGAGTGCGCGTCTAGGGGAAAACTCGTTTCGCAACTGGTGTGATTGCCATGTGCGCAGTAAAAGCAAGTGCCACATGAGCGAATCAAGGTCACAACAACATGGTCGCCAACCTTAGCCGTGGTAACGTCGGGGCCAACTTCCTCGACTACGCCTGCGGCTTCATGTCCGAATACTTGCGGCAATTCGCCGCCCCAAGCCCCTTCGGCATAGTGGATATCGCTGTGACAGATGGCGCAGGCAGCAAGCTTGACCCGGACTTCCCCCTTATTGGGTGCATCCAGCTTCATTTCCTCGACAACAAGAGGTTTTCCGAATTCGTAACATACAGCGGCCTTTACCATAGCCAATATCTCCTCGTGGGCTAATTACCTAGGGCTGGTCACTGGGCGCCCGATATATTAGAGCTGCCACATTGATCACGAGCGGCGCGACTTTGGCGCGTTCTGGGCGACAAAATCAAGTGCCGATTCGATGTGGTGGCGGAATTTTTAAGGTGTGCTGGGCAAGAGCTTAGAATTGATAAGTCAGCCCCAGCCGGGCTATGAACTGATAGCTCGATCCGTAATCAAGCGCTTGGCCAAGACGATCTGAAGGGGAAATTTGTTGCCGTTAGATTTAGCTTTTCGGGAAGAGGGACGTGGTGATCCTATTATAATTATGCATGGCCTTTTTGGGGCCGGGCAAAACTGGGCCAGCCATGCGCGCCTATTGGCCGATGAATACCGGGTCATATTGCCGGATCTGCGTAATCACGGCGCGTCCCCCTGGTCCAGTTCGATGTCCTATTTGGAGATGGCCGAAGATATCGAGCGTCTTATGGAAAAGCTCGCCCTATCTAAAGCCACGATTGTCGGCCACTCCATGGGCGGCAAGGTCGCGATGGCACTCGCCTTGACGAGGCCCGAAAAGGTCTCGCGCCTTGCTGTGGTGGATATTTCCCCCGTAACCTATCCCTTGAGCCTTGGTGCCTATGCTCAGGCCATGGCGGATTTGGACCTCGAAAACCTGGCTTCCCGCGCGGCTGCGGGTGAAGGGCTTGCCCCTGTTGTTGAAGATCCGAGTGTGCGGGCTTTCTTGTTACAGAATTTGCAGCGCGACGGCGGTGCGTGGCGCTGGCGGCTAAATCTTGCAGCTTTGCTGGAGGATATGGGGAGCATCGGCGGGTTTCCCCGCGAGCTGGAGGCCTTGCGATATGAAGGCCCAACAACCTTTATTGCCGGCGGGCGATCCGATCATATGACGGCCGAGCATCGCCCTGCGATTATGCGATACTTTCCTGGGGCACGCGCGCGGATCATTCCCACAGCCGGTCACTGGGTTCATGCGGAGGAGCCCGAGGCCTTCATGCGTGCGCTTAACGCTTTTTTGAGCGGGCAATAAGTGGAGATGAGGCATTAACAATGGCGAATTAATCTGGCACCCTTAGAAGACCGGAAAGCTGGTAATCAGATAGGGGACCTTGAATGAGCAGCGAACGAGGCAGTGAGCAGGAAGGCGCGAACGTTTCATCGCAGGCGGCTGAGAACTGGGCGAAGATTGCAGAGCGAAGCGGCCAGATTGCAAAGGCTTTTTGGGAACGCCAAGCCTCTGAATCCTCTGGTCACGAATTCCACTTAATGGACGCAACTAGCATTGCGCAGGCCTTTGGCGCCTTTAGTGCCAAACTCATGAGCGACCCGGTCCGCCTGGCCGAGGCACAGGGCGAGTTCATGCGCCAATCCATGGAGCTCTGGGGGAACGCGATAAAGCGCCTTCAAGGCGAAGAGGTTCCAAGCGTTATCGAGCCGGAACGCGGCGATCGCCGCTTTAAAGATCCATCTTGGGCGGATGACGCCGTCTTCGATTATATGAAGCAAAGCTATCTCTTAACGTCGCAATGGCTGCGCGAATTGGTCGCAGGCACCAAAGATGTCGACCCGAAAGATAAGGAAAAGGTCGAATTCTATACGCGCCAGTTTCTAAGCGCGTCTGCCCCCAGCAACTTCCTTTTGACCAACCCCCAGGCCTTAAAAAAGGCACGTGAGAGCGAGGGGGAGAACCTGGTCAAAGGGCTAACGAACCTTCTGGAAGACCTGGAAAAAGGGCGTGGACGCCTCAAAATTTCCATGACCGACGAAAGTGCCTTCGAAGTCGGTCGTAATGTCGCAGCCACACCCGGCAAGGTGATCTATCAAAACGAACTGATGCAGTTGATCCAGTATGCACCCACGACTGAAAAGGTCTATAAGCGGCCGCTTCTTTTCGTACCGCCCTGGATCAACAA
>CAXMNO010000206.1:0-5292 GCA_964194655.1 uncultured Acidimicrobiia bacterium | reverse complement strand
TGCAGCTCTCGAAGTATGGCACGATTTTTTAAGATGATAAAATTTCCCAAAAATTTAGATAATTTAGGAAAATACTAGTCAATTATAAGTGAATATTCAATGAAATAGAAAACTAATTTCACATTAAGGGAGATATTATTTCAATATTGGGTACTGGGGCGGTAAATTGATCATCCGTTTATTCTGGAAACCGAAAATGGGTAAAACGGCAAGCTATAAATCCAAGATACCGGACAGCTCGGGTTTAATTTCCTATAGCGATGAGGAAAACGCCGTGTGGCGCGAGTTGCGGCAACGTCAAGAAAGGCTGCTGCCGGGTCGTGTGTGCGAAGAATACCTGGAGGGGCTCGAAAAACTGGCTTTACCACGCCGGCAAGTGCCACAGCTCCGGGACGTGAGTGTACGTCTTACAAAATTTAGTGATTTTAGCCTTCAGGGCGTACCCGCTCTTATCTCGCCACGGCAGTTTTTTGCGCATTTGGCAGAGCGGAAATTCCCGATTGCGACCTTCATCCGCCGTCGAGAGGATTTCGACTATCTACAAGAACCTGACATTTTCCATGAGATCTTCGGACACTGCCCGCTTTTAACTCACCGGCCCTTTGCAGATTTCGTTCAAAAATTTGGAAAGGCCGCCCAAGGTGCCGAAAAGCGCTATCTCTGGCCTTTGCAGCGACTGTTTTGGTTCACAGTTGAGTTTGGTTTGATAGAGACGCCATCTGGCACGCGCATCTATGGTGCTGGGATCGCCTCGTCACCGGGGGAAACGCGTTACGCGTTGAAAAGTAAGATACCTGAACATCGAGCATTCGACCTTCTCAGCGTTTTTCGCACGCCCTATAGGATCGATATTTTCCAACCAATCTATTATGTCATCCAAGACTATAATCAGCTTCTGGATCTTTTTGCCGGGAATATCCATTCTATAATGGAAAATGCAGAGCAGCTCGGCCAATTTCCGCCACGTTTCCCTCCGAAAGGAGAGAGCTTCGCCGCCTAAGTTCGCTTCCGAGTTTGTCGTGGGTTATCCGACGCTTTTGCGCATAAACGCTGGCATATGATCCCCAAATGACTTAACCGGCGGAGCATTGTCATCGAACCAGTCCGTGCGTGAAGAGGTGCGAGGACTTCCTCCCGCGCGGACAGGTTCCACATAGGACCGTTTATCGTCAGCTTCAGGTTTTTGAGGCGGCGCTGGCGGTGCTGGCGGTGCTTTCGGTTTAGTGGCGCCACGCTCACTCGTGCTAGTTTTGCGCCCGTCACTTCGACCGCTTTTGCGCCGTCCACGCGAACCTGCTTCGGCTTCGCTATCGTCCCATCCCTCGACATCATCCAGCTGAACATCTGGGATGTCCTTACCAATCATGCGTTGGATTGCCTGAAGCGATTTATACTCTTCAGGCAAGGCAAGAACGAAGGAACTGCCTGTGCGGCCTGCACGCCCTGTTCGCCCGATCCGATGAATATAATCTTCTGGGTTTATGGGCACATCGAAATTGAAGACATGGGAAACGGCCAGAATATCCAGACCGCGCGCCGCGACATCAGAGCAAACAAGGTACTGCACTTCGCCATTCTTGAAGGACTCAAGAGTTTCCGTTCGCACGGATTGGACCATGTCGCCGTGCAAAGCCTCAGTCGAGAAACCGTGTTTTTTCAGAGACTTGTACACAATATCGACGTCACGTTTGCGGTTACAGAACACGAGAGCCGAGGCAATATCCTCGCGCTCAATCATGCGGCGCAATGCTTCGCGCTTTTCCTTGGCACCTCCCTTTACGCGCACCAAGCCCTGGCTCACGGTTTCGGCGGGGGAGGCGGGAGGACTGACCGAAATTTCCTTTGGATTCATAAGGAACTGGCCTGCAAGGCGGCGAATTTCCGGTGGCATGGTAGCTGAGAAAAAGAGAGTTTGCCGCATTTTCGGCAGTAGCTTCACGATCCGCTCGACATCGGGCATGAAACCCATATCGAGCATGCGGTCGGCTTCGTCGATCACGAGGATCTTCACATCGGCCAGAAGAACTTTGCCGCGCTCAAACAAGTCGATTAGCCGGCCAGGTGTTGCGATCAGGACCTGGACGCCACGGTCGAGTTTTTTCTCCTGCTCTTCCATGGAAGTGCCACCGATAAGCAGGGCGAGTTTGAAATTATGGTGTTTACCGTACTTTTCGAAGCTCTCTGCAACCTGGGCGGCGAGCTCACGAGTCGGTGCGATGATTAAAGAGCGCGGCATGCGCGCACGCGTTCGCGTCGTCGCCAGGATCTCGATCATCGGAACGGTGAAAGAAGCCGTTTTCCCGGTGCCGGTTTGGGCACATCCTAAAACGTCACGCGACATTAAGACGTAGGGAATTGCTTTTTCTTGGATCGGGGTCGGTTCAGTATAACCAGCCTCTTCGATCGCTTTTAGGACTTCCGGACTTAGTCCGAGTTCAGTAAAATTCATGCAGTTGGATGCTTTGCTATCACAAGGGCGAAGTTACGCCGATTACATGGCGCCAATCGCGCCTCTCTTGCCAGGGCCGTTAATTCTAACGCACACGTAAAACCCAGGACTCATTTCGGGCGCGATCATAGGTATAGCAAATCGCTTGTCAACTGCTGAGTTGACGTGGCACTAGCTGGCTAGGATTCAAATAGCGTAATGGTCCCAAACGCCTGGAAGACTGATCACCTAATTGTCGAAATCGTTACCGCCGCGCCGATCAATCGAGCGATTCGAGAAAAGCTCCAGTGAGGCTTGTTGGATTAAATTCTTAAATCCCGGCGAGCGCGGTGAAGTCGCTGGTGCCCACCCGGCGATGGAAGCGTCCGAACGCTCTCCATTGCAAAAGGAAACGAGCATCGAAACGTGTTCAGGGCTGCCACTCACAGTTGGCGGTGTTGCCGATTCAAACCCATCTTCACACATCTTATTTGGATTTGCATTGGGGGCTGGATCAAAAAGGACGACGAGACGATAGGGCGACTTTCCTGCAAGTGAGGCATCGGTTGTGAAGGAGATGCTGTGCCCAGTAATCTGAGTTTCCTGAAAAGTTTTGGTCAAAATTTGATCGACAGCCTTTTCCTGGCCGGGGTAGGGCGTACCAATCACGTGAGTATAAACCGGACCTTCCTTTACTAAGTACGCGAGGTTGGCAGGGTCATAGCTCGGATTGATTAACGCGGGTGCCGTTACGACTTGATTGGCACAGCCATAAACGCCCACTGCTATGGCTAAGGGCGCCAATAATTTGGCCGGTAATTTCATAGTCTTCAGCTCCTTGGGTCAGCTCCATCCCCCACATCACTAATTTAGGGAAGCGCACCCGGCCAAATCAAATCACGACTAAGCGATCTAAAAGAAAATGCTTATACGTCCAAGTCCGCGACAAAACGCGCGTTTTCCTGGATAAAGGCAAAACGGAGCTCGGGCTTCTTGCCCATCAAACTCTCAATCATGTCGGCCGCTTCCTTTTGCTCCTCCACCGGATCTGGGTCGTCTGGGGAAGAGATAACGACACGGAGCAGCACGCGGCTATCTGGATTCATCGTTGTTTCTTTAAGTTGGCGTGGCGGCATTTCGCCCAAGCCCTTAAAGCGGCTGGTATCAATCTTTCCCTTGCCTGATATTTCTTTGGCCATGATCTCTTCACGGTGCTGGTCGTCGCGCGCATACCAGGTCTTACTGCCCTGATTGATGCGATAGAGCGGGGGTTGAGCCAAAAATAGGCGGCCATGCTCAATAAGCCCGAGCATCTCGCGGTAGAAGAATGTGATGAGGAGAGAGGCGATATGCGCGCCGTCGACATCGGCGTCCGTCATGATGATGACCCGCTCGTATCGTAATTTATCGACGTCAAAAGCGCCCCGCGTCCCGCAGCCTAGTGCGAGCGTAATATCCGAAATCTCCTGGTTCGCGCGGATCTTATCTGCGCTCGCGCTCGCGACATTCAGAATTTTGCCTCGCAAAGGCAGAATCGCCTGAGTTTCACGAAGACGCGCCTGCTTGGCAGACCCACCGGCCGAATCGCCTTCGACTAGGAAAATTTCCGTGTCCTCGGCGCGGTTGCGTGAACAGTCCGCGAGCTTACCAGGTAAACGCAGCCGCCGGGTCGCGCTTTGCCGCTTTTGTTCCTTTTCCTGGCGGCGGCGCAAACGCTCTTCCGAACGCTCGATAATACGCTCAAGCAAAACGCGCGCACGTTCCGGATGGCCGGAAAGCCAGTGATCGAAGTGATCCTTTATAGAAGTGTCGACCAGTTTTTGCGCTTCCGGACTCGCAAGCCTCTCCTTCGTCTGGCCTTGGAATTGCGGGTTGGTAATAAAGACCGAAAGCATGGCAGATCCACCGCCTAGAAGATCGTCCGCGGTAATTTGGCTCGCTTTCTTGGCGCTAACCAATTCGCCGTAGCTCTTTAAGCTACGCAGTAAGCCGCCGCGCAGTCCCTGTTCATGACTGCCGCCATCGGGGGTAGGGACGGTATTACAATAGGAATAGAGAAAGCCTTGCTCGTCGCTCGGCCAAGAAATCGCCCATTCCACACGCCCTGCCTGGTCTGGAAATTTGGCCTCCCCAACGAAGGGCTCCGGCGTTAGCGTTTTTCGATTGCCGAGCTGGGCTTCCAAAAAATCCTTCAATCCATTGGGAAAGTGCAAGACGTCGCTGGCGGGAACATCACTTCCAACAGGCAGCAGAGAGGGATCGCAACTCCAACGAATCTCGACACCGCGATAGAGATAAGCTTTGGACCTAGCCATCCGGTAGAGGCGGCTTGGGTGAAAGCGCGCTTTCTCGCCAAAGATCTCTGGATCTGGATGAAAAAGCGCTGTCGTGCCGCGCCTGTTAGCTACGCTTCCCTCGTCGGTTAGTTTGGTGACGGGGGCGCCCCTAGAATAGCTTTGCCGATAAAGCTTGCGATCGCGTGCGACCTCGATCGTTAAGCTGTCTGCAAGTGCATTTACGACTGAAACGCCAACGCCGTGCAAACCGCCGGAAGTAATATAAGCCTTATTGGAAAACTTCGCGCCTGAATGAAGGGTCGTTAAAATCACCTCCAAGGCTGATTTGTTCTTGAACTTTTTGTGGGCGTCGATCGGTATCCCGCGCCCATTGTCGCGAACCATGACCCAGTTATCGGCTCTCAGCTCCAATTCGATCCGGCTTGCGTGCCCTGAAACAGCCTCATCCATGGCGTTATCGAGAAGCTCGGCCACGAGGTGATGCATCGCATGTTCGTCGCTGCCGCCGATATACATGCCAGGATGGCGGCGCACGGGCTCCAGCCCCTCAAGGACTTCGATATCCTT
>CAXMNO010000205.1:0-3963 GCA_964194655.1 uncultured Acidimicrobiia bacterium | reverse complement strand
TCCAGGCCGGCATTTCCTCCCAAGCGCGGCGCAAGTCCCCTTCTTCCTCGCTCGTTAGGTTGAGGCCGCTATAGCGAAGGTGAAGGTCGTCCAGCACCTTTGCGACGATTTGCGCTGCGTCCATCCAAGGCCTCCGGCCCGCCGCAACTTCCTCATAGAGGGAAAGAAATCCGGTACGCCAATCGAAGGCGAAGGTCTGGCTATCTAAAGTGAGCCCTTTGCGTGCGATCAGCGGACCCAGAACCTCGCTGACAGCCGTTACCCAATCGAAGACCGTGCCGCCGATATCGAAAACCAGTGCTTTTGGTATTGGAATGCCTTGTTGCGAGACCACGGCTGGGGCGGAAAAACTAGACACTAGACTTTTTCACCCTTTTTCAGCAGTTCCTCAATCAGGCGCCGGCGTTCGAGCTCGTTGCTATCGCCGCCACCAAAATTGAAAAGGCCGGAGGAATAGCTGGTGCCGTAGCTGGTCGCCAAGTTCACGGTCTGGCCGAGGCCGGAGAGGAATTCCTCATCCCCCAAGGGGCTAAGCGGATGGATGTAGGCCCCCCACACGACACCGCGCGCAACGGCGTAGCGCGCATCGAGTGCGCTATCGAAATTGGCCTGCATTAAGCGAAGCAACTGGGCTGGTTCGAGCGTCTCGCTCCCCGCAATGGCGACCATGATGCGCATGCGGTCAGCCCGCGGATCGGCGATGACCGTGACCGGCACTTCGCTCACATGAAAGGCCCAAAGATTTTCTTGTGGGCGCTCGACATCCTCATCGACGGCAAGGATGAGAGCATTGAGGCGCTCCAGCGTCATGGGTTCTTGCGCTTCGGCGGGATGTGTCTCGGTGCCCGGCTCTTCACTGCTTTCTTGTGCCGAGAGAGGGGTGATGTTCGCGAAAAACATAAGGCCCAAAAGGACGAGCGGCCATTTAATCCTGTTCATCGAAAAGCTCCTGAAACAGGTCACAAAAGAAATGCCCTTTGAGCCTAGGCGCTCCGGCTTCGCGCCACAACGCCTGGGCTCATCACAAGGCGTTCATCAAATGCCTTGGTCGCGATTTGCTTTCGCGAGCGCTTTATTTATGCCGTCATCGCCGCGAGGTTCCGCAAAGGCGGCAAAGCGATCGGCGAGCGACCCTGCCTCGGTCCCCAAGACACGCTGGTTTTCCAAGGGCGGGATCGTTTCGCGCAAAGTCTCCAACAACTCGGCCAAAGCGGGCGGAGATGTGCGTCCGGTGACGTGAAGCGCCTGGCTGGCAACGCCTGCAAGGCAGGAAAGTACACCTTCAAACGCACGCGCTGCCTCGCGTTCTTGCCGCCAAGCAAAAAGGTTCGCAGGCGCCACATCGTTCTGCCCAAAGCCGCCGCCTTCAGAAGCGAGAAGGAGGGAGGGGCCCGCTGCCTTTCGAGCTGCCTCCGACCAGGAAGCAGCCGTCATCGCGAGACACCCCATATAGCCGCTTCTGGGCCAGAAGGTATTCTCGAAGAGGAGATTGTCTGGAAGCCTGGAAACCGCGCCATCTAGCAGCTTGGCCGTTTGACGATCTGCCAAAAGCGCAAGATCGGCCCAGGAAGATGCCAGCGCATCAAGCGCCGGGGCTGCCATCGCATTATGGTATCCGCCGGTGGAGATGACCCTTCCATTGGGGTTTTCATCATCGCCGCGCAAGAAGACCGGGTTATCGGAAACGGCACTGAGAGAGATCTGGGCTGCTTCCTCGGCCTGGGCCAGCGCACGGCGGGCTTGCCCTAAAATGCGTGGCAGGATGCGCCATGAGACGGGTGCTTGATAGGGGCGGCGTTCGGACTTTTCCGCAGCACCTTCTAGGTAGTTGGCCAAAGCTTTGAGTGCTTCAGCCTCGCACCTATCGCCCCAAAGGTCCTGCAAACTGGGATCATAAGCCTCAAGCGGGGCCAGAATTGCTTCACAAGAAAGGGCGAAGAGGGCTTCTGCCAGGTGGAGCCGCTTTCTCGCTGAAAGAACGCTGTCAGTTAAGAGAGATGCAGCAACGGGTGACCCATTGATGAGCGCGAGCGCCTCCTTCTCCCCCAAGGTTCGCTTTTGGCAGAGATCGAGGAAGAGCTGGCCTAGGGGTTGGATCTCCCCCGCACAGCCGACCCCCTCGCTTGAGACTTCAGGCATTGACCCATGAAGCATCTCACCAACAGCACTAGCGAGTTCTGGTGAGACGGCGCCATGACCGTCAACGAAGTTGGCCAGACGGGCAAAGACGATCCCGCGCACGACCCGCTCTGGCAGCGGCTGCCCGAAGGAAGTTGCAACGGCAAAGGGGGGCGAGGCTGCCTGGGCCTTGCGCTCCTCAGGCGAGAGGCGCTTTTTCGCCATCTGGCCATAGCCGGTGGTGACGCCGTAAATAACGAGGTCTGGGTCATCGAGAAGGCGAAGGAACTGGGCGCGGCAATCGCGCATCACCGCCTTTGACCTCTCGCTGAGCTCGATGCCGCGCGCGTCCCACGCCACGGCCTGATAGGCCGCAAGCGTGAGATCCGCGCGGGAATCGATAAGGATTGGCTGAAGGCCTGTTACGTACTTATCCATCTATCACAGATACTTATCGAGGAAGGCCTGCGTGCGCTCCCAAGAAAGCGTGGCGGCTTTAGCGTCATAGACCTCTGGGCGTTCTTGATTGAAGAAGGCATGATCGCAACCTTCATAGCTGTGGATTTCGTGCACACAGCCTGATGCTCGCAGATCGCCTGCCAACTGTGACGCGGCTTCAGGCGAACACCACTCGTCCTTGGTGGCAAAGTGTCCTTGGAAGGGAACGCGCATGGCCGCTGGATCGGCTGCCTCCTTCGGCGGGATGCCGTAGTAACACACACAAGCATCGCACTCAGGAAGCTTGACGCCTGCAATAATGGTGAGCGCGCCGCCCATGCAAAAGCCCATAACGGCGGCTTTTGCATGGCTTTGCTTGAGGTATTGGAGGGCACCGCGCACATCGACCTCGGTTGCGCCAACCCAATCAAGGCCGGTCATCATGTGGTTGGCTTCATCCATGTCCTGCGTGACGCGGCCGTCATAGAGGTCGGGGGCAAGGGCCGTATAGCCAGCCGCCGCAAAGCGGTCGGCGATACCCTTTATTTGGTCGTTGAGACCCCACCATTCCTGAATGACCACAATCGCGCCCTTCGGGTTTTCCGCCTTTGCAACATACCCACTGGCCTGACGTCCACCCGCGCACTCGAAACTCACAATCTCGCCCATCTCGCCACTCCTTACTCTTTTTCGTATCATTTTAGACTCTCGGGTCCAATGGGACTCTATCGCAGGATTTTCCCGATGGCGAGTGGCCGCGCGAAGTGACAACTCGACACGAGCCCGGAGTTCGGGCAAAAGGGGTGAGAAGTGACAAGGAAGACGATCTGGATGCATAAATGCCCAATACTATGATCCACTTGCGCGACGTCCATAAGGCCTTTGGCGAGAACAAGGTCCTGGGTGGCGTCGATCTTGAAGTCAAGGAAGGCGAACACGCTGTTTTGATCGGAACGGCTGCCTCCGGCAAATCCGTGCTGATGAAGTGCATCAACGGGCTCTACGAGATCGATGCCGGCACAATCGAGGTTGCAGGCCAAGATATCTCGGAATTGAAGGGGCGCGAGCGAAGCCACTTCTTCGATGATTTCGGGATGCTCTTCCAGCAAGGCGGTCTTTTCGATTCCATGACCATTTGGGAAAACGTCGCCTTCAAGCAGGTCACCAGGCGCGAGATGGACCGAACGGCGGCGCGCGAGCTGGCGATTGAAAAGCTGGGCATGGTGGGGCTCGCCCCGCAGGTGGCCGATCTTTACCCCGTTAGCCTTTCAGGCGGCATGCAAAAGCGCGCCGGTATTGCACGTGCCATCGCGGCCAATCCGAAACTCTTGCTGCTGGATGAGCCGAGTGCGGGTCTCGACCCCATCACGACACAGGTCATCAATCGCATGATCAAGACCGTGGCGG
>CAXMNO010000204.1:0-9696 GCA_964194655.1 uncultured Acidimicrobiia bacterium | reverse complement strand
CGCTCCAAGAACTGATGAAGCAAGCAGGCTTTACCGAAGAAGAGTTTGAATTTCTAAGCCAAGCCCAAGCTAATTCCGATGGCCTCGTTAATCTCGAGGTGCAGGCGATGAACGCCGTAAAGGGCCTCTTTGATGATGGTGCGGGCAACTACACGCTCGAAGGCGAACCCAATTTCGAGCTAGCCCGCGAGCTGATGCACTCGCCCGAGTACCACAAATTCAAGGCTGAAATCATGACTCCGGTCGATAAGTTCTTTGCAGCCATGGAAGCGAGAACGAGTGCAGCTATTGTTGCGGCAGAGCAACGCACAAATCACATTGGCATCATTACAATGTTCGCCATGGCAGTCCTTATGGTTGTCGCTGTTGCATCATTTCTCACGATCTATCGCCGGGTCTTGTTGCCGCTTTTGCGGCTTAGGAGCGCGATGAGCCAAATCGGTAATAATGATTGGGACGTGAAGCTTGAAGATCACGAGCGGTCCGATGAATTGGGCGACATGGCCAGGGCCATTCTTGTCTTCAAGGACAATGCTATGGAAGCCGCGCGCTTAACCGAATTGAATTCACAAGAAGAAGAGACGAAGGTGGCGCGCTCAAGGAGTGTTGAAAAGGTTATCGAAGAGTTCGATGCCGCAAGCCAGAGTCTTTTGGAACAGGTGGTTCTCGCAGCAAGCCAACTTGTCGATACGGCCAACGCCATGAGCAATACCGCCCAAGGCACCAGTGAGCGTTCCACGACGGTTGCCGCTGCGGCGGAGGAAGCCTCGTCCAACGTGCAAACCATGGCCTCTTCGGCTGAGGAGCTATCTAGTTCCGTCGGCGAAATTGCCGAGCAGCTTTCCCGCGCTAATCAAATTGCCGGGCGTGCGGCGGAGGAAGCAACCCAGTCGACCTCCACAGTCCGCGACTTGGCAGCTTCTGCCGAGGAAATCGGCTCTGTCGTTAACTTGATCCAAGACATCGCCGAGCAAACGAACCTGCTCGCCCTCAACGCCACAATTGAGGCGGCAAGGGCAGGCGAGGCGGGTAAAGGCTTTGCGGTGGTCGCCAGCGAGGTCAAGAGCCTTGCTAGCCAGACCGCAAAGGCAACCCAGGAAATCAGCGAAAAAATTGCCGCCATTCAAGGCAGCACCAGCGAAACCACGCGGAAGATTGAATCGATCGCACAGGTCATCACTGAGATTTCTGAATCCTCTTCCGCCATCGCCTCTGCTGTTGAAGAGCAAGGTGCGGTGACGCAGGAAATTGCCCACAACGCCCAACAGGCAGCGGCGGGAACGCAAGACGTTACTGTGAATATCGTCGAGGTCAGCAGCGCTGCGTCTGAAACCGGTGAGGCAGCAGACCTGATCAAATCCCTGGCAGAAAGCCTTTCCGGTCAAGCGGGTGATTTGAGGACAAAGGTCAGTGATTTCTTAAACGAGGTCCGCGCAGCCTAACCTCAAAAATGAAAAATCGGCCAGTCCTGGTGTCGGGGCTGGCCGTTTTTCCGTTTCACTACCTGTTATTCGAGAGATTGCAAAGTCTGGGAATTCGGCTTGCGCCTAAAGCGCAGCTAGAACTCTTGAACCTCTCCCGGGGTCATCACCACAACCTCGCTCGGCGCATCGCCCAGGGCCGCCTTGAATGCCTCGGGCGTGCCTTTCAGCGGCGGGAAAGTTCCGTAATGCATGGGAATAACGCTCGGAGTTTTTAGAAGCTCTCTCACGGCATAAGCTGCGTGGACAGGATCCATCGTGAAATGACCGCCGATGGGAAGAAGGGCCAGATCTGGCTGGTAATAGTCCGCGATAAACTTCATGCCGGCGAACACACCCGTATCGCCCGCATGGTAGATCTTATATCCATCCTCCAGCTCAATGATGTAACCCGCCGGTTCCCCGCCTGGATGCATAGTTTCCTTGCCGCTCGCGGCATCGACATGGCGGACTTCTGAGGAATGTTCCGCGCGAACCATTGTGACGGTGATGTCCTTGCCAATCGGCTGAATGGACCCAGACTTATTGAAACGGATCATTTGCTCCATTTGGAGCCAGCCGAGGGTAAAAAACGTGCGACCCATATCGGCATTCAAGGCTACTTTCGCCCCGGTCTGCTGGGCTAGTACCACCGCATCGCCGACATGATCCCCATGGCCGTGGGTGAGGAGTATCAAATCCACATCATCCAGTTTTGAAAGATCTTTCAAGTCTTCCGGGGTCTTCGGGTTTTTGGTGATAAAGGGGTCGATCAGGATAACCTTGCCGCCAGGCGAGGTAATTTTAAAGGCCGCTTGGCCGAACCACTGAACTTCCGCTGCCTGGGCGGTGATTGAGAAAACGAGGTCAATAAGACTCAATATGGCCAAGTGAAAGTACTGGAGGAATCTAGATTTCATGCTTCCAACCCCGTAAGAGAATCATTCTGGCTTTTGCGGGAAGTATGTCCAAGACCTAACGCACGACGCACTCCGAATTAAAGCCCCTGCTTCCTATTTACAATCAATGCGGTTCAATTGAAATAGCTTTGCTTGGCGTATGACGATCGGGTTCAAAGGAATTGCGCCTGATCAAATGCTCTATAAGATCCCTTGAACTCGCTTCGGCGAAGGCTTGGGCCTTTCCTCGTAAAAAGAGGCGTACGCATGAATTTTATTCTTATGCTCACCGAAAACGACAAGACCGTGCCCAACTGCCTTCAGGTGCTAGATGAGGTTCTGCCCTTGGGCCTCACCCACATCGGATTTAAGGATATCGGGGTCGAGCCCGCTGTTCTTCAAGAGCTGACGAACCGCATAAAAGCCTCAGGTGCGCGGTGCTATCTGGAAGTCGTGAGCGAGGATTTCCAAACTGCCCTCGATTCAGCCCGTCAGGCCGTGGCTTTGGGGATCGATTGCCTGCTGGGCGGCAGTGAGATCGGTGCTACTTACGAAATAATCGAGGAAAGCGGCATGGCTTACTACCCCTTCGCAGGTAAGCCAGTGGGGCATCCAACTAAGTTGGCTGGATCACCTGGAGAAGTAGCAGAACATTGCCATGCTCTGACAGCCTGGGGTGTTGCGGGTGTCGATCTGCTTGCCTATAGGGCGGTGGATGCCGACCCGCTCGAGTTGATACATGCGGCACGCGCGGCTTTGCCTTATCAAGAACTCATCGTGGCAGGTAGCCGGGAAAGTCCCGATAGGCTGGCCGCCGTAAAAGACGCAGGCGCGGATGCCTTTACAATGGGGACAGCCCTTTTCCAGGCAAAGTTCGCACCAAACACCCCCGGATTCCTCAGCCAGGTCGAGAAGGTCCTAAATTGTTTGGA
Organism: uncultured Acidimicrobiia bacterium; assembly: GCA_964194655.1. GTDB lineage: Bacteria > Pseudomonadota > Alphaproteobacteria > Kiloniellales > Kiloniellaceae > JAJFGK01. The sequence goes on along the minus strand of CAXMNO010000204.1, from coordinate 6,405 downwards.
GCAGATCTAAAGAAACGGCTCAGGGTCAAAGGAGGTGCCCGTGTTTTAGATAGAAGCGGGTCCCTTTTTCACTGGAGGTACGAAGCTCATCACCAGCGGGAAAACGAAGCCAGCTTCCAGCCTCGTAACGATCACTATTCGCGATTAGCTCCCCTTCCAGAACGAGGATTTCAGCACCTTTCGGGTATTGCTGGTTGATCGGTGCCGTGCCAGCTTGATAGCGGTAAAGTTCAACGGTTTCCGGATGATCGATCTCGTGATAGAGCGTAATCACCTCCACACCCGGAGCCGTGCCCTGGCGCCAATCCGAGGTATTCGTGTCGATTGTCACATGGCGGCGCATCCGGCCTGGGTATTGCCTTAATTTAACAAAAAGGATGCAGCCTTCATCGGAAAAGGGGGCGTGGTTGAAGCCTTCCGGATTGAGCAAAAAGCTCCCCGCCGGGTAGTCGCCATGTTCATCGGAGAAAATGCCCTTTAGCACGAAAATCTCCTCGCCATCCGGGTGGGGGTGCGAGGAAAAGCGGCTGGCCGGATCATAGCGGACGATGGATGTGACCCGGCTTTTTTCCAAATCCCCCGCTAGGTCCAATCTTTTACGCCAAACCCCGCGACTGGGGCTTTCTTGCCAGTCCATATTGGCCGTTCTCATTACGACAACTTTGGAGAAATCGTTGTTTAGCCCTTGGGTCATAAGACTACCCCTCACTTCAACGCCGGAGCGTATCAAAGGTATACCTGAAAGAATAGATGGGTCCGCCGACGGCTTTATTAAATACGCTTGGCGATCAAATCACCGGATCTTCTTCTGGAATGCGCGATGCAAGACCAGAGGGTACGGGTAATTTTTGCGCGCAAACATGGCGAATCCAAAGAAATCCACCAAGTCCGCTTGCAAGATTGGCTATAGCCACCGCAGCGAAAATTCCGACAAGACCGAACAGCATTGAACCGAAAAAGGCCAAAGGCACATAGAGAACAGCCATCCGGCAGAGCGAAACCACAACAGCCCGGCCCGGGCAGCCAAGACCGTTGAAGGCCGCGTTCGTCAGCATCACAACACCCGCGGCACCATAGCTAATCGGTACTAGCCAGAGGTAATCCCTGGCAACTTCGATAACCCTTGCATCTTCACTGAAAAGACCGGCGATAGCCCCGCCTGAGACTAGCAGAAGTAACGCGATTGCAAGACCAGAGAAAAAGCAGAACCCGGCTGAAACCTTTAAAGCTTCTTCGACACGCTCAATCTTACCAGCACCCAGATTTTGCCCGGAGACCGGCCCAATCACAGCGGAGAGTGCGTAGAACGCAACAAGTGCTACGCCTTCGATGCGCGTGGCGACGCCGAAACCAGCGACAGCCTCGCTGCCGTATTTAGCGACCATCGCAACGACTACGCCGGTGGCGAGCGGTATGATCATGTTTGTCCCGGTCGCAGGCAAACCGACTTGCAAGACTTGGCCCCAGGCCTTCGACGTATTCTTCCAACCAGGCCACGTCATCTCCAGCATGCGGCGTTTTCTTATGAGAAGCCAAAGAAGAACTGCAGCCAGAAGCCCACGTGTTGCAACAGTCGCTATCGCCGCACCGGCAAGCTCCAAGCGCGGTGCGCCAAGGAGGCCGAAAATCAGAATCGGATCCAAGGCGACGTTCAAAAGCGACGACGCTACCATGAGATAACCCGGCAAGCGCGTTTCACCGACCGCACGCAAAAGCGAAATGGCCACGATCGATAGGATCATAAAGCCGACACCTAAATACCAAATCACCATGAAGCTTTTGATATCCGGTAAGAGTTCCGGTTCAGCCCCCAGCCACAAGAAAAGCGGCTCCATCGTGAGCAGGCCGATCATGGTCAAAGTCAGTGAAACGCCAACCCCCAGCAGAACCGCGCCACTGGCTAGGCGCTGCACTGCTTGCCAATCGCCCGACCCCACACGACGCGCAACAACAGATGAGGCACCTGCACTCAGCCCGATCGAGAGATTGATAGCCAACATCACCACGGGAAAAGTAAAACTGATGGCGGCTAGCTGCCCAGTCCCCAATCGCCCGATAAAGTAAGTGTCCGCGATGTTGTAGGACATGGTGGCCAAAATGCCCCAAAGCATAGGTACGGCCATCTCAAAAAGGTGGCCGCGAACCGACCCTTCAGTCAGCCGGGCGCGCTTTAAGGCCGCATTCAATTACCGATTATCTCCTGGATGGAAAAGTTATGGGCGACAGGCGCAACATTGGCCCGGTCACCCTCAAAGGCAAGAGGTGATGTCGCCTGGCGTACTCACCCTTAACAGCTGGATCATGTTGTCTGCCAGTAAGGATTGCTTCTTTCTTCTTGTTGCAAATTAACATTGTATTTATTGAAGATGTTGTAGTTACCTGTATTGATAGGAACCATTGGTTCTTTTCTCTCGTGGGGGAAAGCGAAGGCATGCAGCCAAACGACGTTAAGCTAGAGAAAGACGAATCGTTCTTCGGGCAACTTTTAGGGCGAACTTGGATTTTCGATCTTGGTGCTGGCGAAAACGCCGCCCGGAAATCCCGGACTCGCTTTACTGATCTCGATGGATATTCCCCTTCACCTCAATCTGTTTTGCGGCTCCCGGCGTCGATCTGGTCGAAGTGGCGGCACCGCAGTCAACTCCTGATGTCCGATCCGATGCCTTGGCTCGTCTATGACGCCATATCTTTTCTGGAAGATAAGGTTGGGCCAGACTGCCGGATCTTAGAGGTCGGCGGTGGAAATTCCTCGATCTGGTTCCTCCAAAAAGGGGCTTGGGTTACTTCTTTTGAGAGCGACGAGCTTTGGGCTGAAGCAATTAAATCGCGAGTCAACGACGATCCTAAGATTCAAGACCCCTCGCGTCATACCCTGGTCAATCGCGCAGGTGATGATGCGATTGAATATATCGCAGCCCTTGAGGATCAAGCCTTCGATATCGCGTTGATCGATTCTGTTCCGGAACGGATTCCCCGAGGGGCAGCATTAAGGGCGGCACGCCCGAAACTTAAGCCTGGCGGATTTATGGTCCTCGACAACTCAGACTCGCCCGCGCACAAAGATGGGATCGAAGCGATGGCAGATAAAACACTGCTGCGCTTTAGCGGCTTTACACCAATGCGGCTAAGGGTATCGCAAACAAGCCTGTGGCAGGTCTAAACCGCGCGATTGAAGCTTGTTTGCCGACACCCTTTAAGAAATCGGTTGGTTCTCCTAACGCTCCATCAAAATGACATCGACACGGCGGTTGCTATCACTCGGGTCGTCACCGAAGAGCTTGCCGATCCAGCTATCATCGCTATAGGCCTGACCGCGCGCAATCAGTTGAAACTTGTTATCTGCAAGACCGTTGTCCTTAAGCACCACTGAAACGGCTTCAGCCCGCTCAAGAGCGATTTTCTTATTGTACGCTGCATCGCCTGAACGATCGGTCATGCTGACGAGGCAAACTTCAATACTTTTATTGCCGGAAAACCGCGCCGCCATTTCTTCCAGACGAGCCCGATCCTCGGCGCTGATTTCAACGCTGTTGAGTTCAAAATTTATAATCTTCGGCGTGTGGGTTTTGGATCCGGCAGGACGGACGCAATCCTGCGCTGCCATCGCTGTTGAGGCCGCCAAGGCCCCGGCGATCCCCGCAACTAAAGCACCTCGGATACAAGATTTTGCCAAAAGTTTGAGCGGAGTCATCGCTCGCCTCCTTCTTTCTCCCTATCCCAAAGCCACGCAACAAATTTGCAGAGGAAGCCTAACACAGAAAAATTCGAAAAATCGAATGTAATATATCAAGGGCGAGCAGCAGGCGCCTTGCTCAGCTACTAGGACAATTTTTAAATGCGCCCAAAGCTCTCATCGTGCCGCGTCCTTTTGCCGCGTCGCCTGCCTCGCGGCCAACTGTTATAGCAGCAGCATTGACGGAGCTTTGATTCCTTTTTCGCCAAGGCGTTCAGTTATATCCTGGCAAAGCGTTGACAGTTTTATTAAGAGGAAATGCCGGTGAAACGACTAAGAATTGGACTTTGGGTGCTGGTCCTTCTGGCCCTCGTGGGCCTTGGGGCTGCGTCACTTTGGCAATACTTCCAGCCAAGGCCAGAGCCTCTAGCCGTCGTCAAATCGAGTGGTGAGAGCCTCATCAAAGCGGAATTTTCTCTCGTCAGGACTGTTGACCAAAGTGCTTTTAAGGGCCGATGGATGCTGGTCTTTTTCGGCTATACCTTCTGTCCGGATATTTGCCCGACGACGCTTGGAAGCGTGTCGTTTATCTTGGATGAGCTGGGCGCTAGCGCTGATAATATCGCACCACTCTTCATCACCGTAGACCCGCAGCGCGACACTGCTGAGGTGATGGCGGAATATGTTGATGCTTTCCATCCAGCAATCGTCGGCCTGACAGGGAGCCCGGAGGCCATCGCAACAACCGCTGGGAACTTCCGCGTTTTCTATAACCGGGTCGAAAATGAAGAGGACCCCGAGGCCTACATCGTGGATCATTCGGGATACCTCTACCTCTTCGATCCAAATGGCCGTTTTGTCCGTCCTTTCGCCCATGGCACTCCGCCGGGGGAGATTGTGGAGACTATCAAAGGCTTAATGGCCGGGACTTGAAGGCGGGGGCCTGAAGAAAATTGGCCGCATTTGCTTTAAATTTTAGCGGGTAAGGCTTCTTTAAAAGCCACATCATATCCTTTCATCCTTGCTATTGGGGTTTCGCGCTACCAGCAGCGCACGTCGCCCGTGAGGGATGAAGGGGATGAACCTTAGATGGATGAGTACCGGGAGTTAACGCGCCAACATAAAGCACCTAGTCCCAAGACGCTGTCTTCCGGGACTGCAGAACGCAGGTTCGACTTCAAAGACCCCGAAGTCTCACGTTATTACCTGAAAGAATTTCTGGAAAATTCCAAGGCCTCGGAAATGACGGCCTTTTCCTATAACGTCTGCGAGATCTTTCAAGAAAGCCCGTTGAGCCCAAGTGAACGCGAGGAGGCGGAGGCGCTGTTGCGCGATTTGGCACATTCGGTCGAACTCGGTGTGCGCGAGGTCCTGGCAATGCAGCTGAAGACAAGCAAAATCTTGCCGAACGATATCGCAGTCGAGTTGGCCAATGACGTCGAATCCGTGGCTTTACCGATCCTCGAATACTCCGAGGTTTTGAGCGATAAAGACCTCATCGATATCGTCCGCGCGAAAGGCTCGGCGCAACAATGCGCTGTTGCGCGCCGGAAGTCGGTCTCAGATAAAATTTGCCGCGAAATCGTCCAACGCGCCCTGCCAGAGCCTGTTGAGACAATGCTGAAGAACGAGGGCGCCCAGGTTTCCGAAGAAAGTTATGAGAACGTCGTGGTACTCTTTCCAGCGCATGATACAATTAGAGAAGCGATGGTTCGCCGGCCGGATTTACCAATCGAAATCGCAGGCAAGCTGGTCGCTCATGTTGCTGAACACCTGCAATTCGAGCTGATCGCCCGGCATTCCAATTCATCTAAGTTGATAGAACGCCTCATTTCGCAGGGAAATGAAGGTTCACTGGTTTCGCTTTTGGCACAGTATGAGGATATTCGTGACGCTGAAATTGTGGCGAGCCAGCTATTTCAGGCTGGACGACTTACCCCGACCATCCTGGTTCGCGCTCTCTATTTCGGGCAAATCGACTTTCTAGAATTTGCCTTATCGCGCATGAGCCAGGTTACGCTTGCCGAGGTGCGCCGGTTACTCCTGCAACCGCGCAATGCGTCCTTTCAATTGCTCTATCGCCGCGCTGGCATGCCAGCACAGTTTTTTGCTGCATTCCGCGAGGCCCTTCAGCACCTCCACGAACAAATTGCTGCCTTGCAGGTGCAAGGCGAGGATAGCAATACGCGCCGCCAGGTCCCCGCCTTGGTGCGCCATCCTGACTTCGATATCCCGGAATTCGAGGCAACGCTGCTCATGACAGAAGCAGGATGAAATGCAAATGCCTTTAATTCAGCGCTAATCTGTTATGGTTTGTTAATTCATTTAGGCCTAGTGTTTGACGCTCCGGCTTATAGTTAACACAAAGAACTTTGGACTCGAAAAAGCTTGTATTTATCAGTACGTAAGGAGGCGCTCCGATGGGGCAGGGCAAATCGGCGATGACAAGCGAGGACGATGTTTTAGGCGAGCTGACAGAAATTTATCTGGAAGCTGCTTTGAACGATGTCGCCTCCCTTGAAAACAACCTCTCAAGGGCTCAGTCAGATCCAGAACTATGGGAAGATGCGCGCCTGGAGCTTCGACGGACCGTCCATAATATTAAGGGCCAGGGAACCTCGTTCGGTTATCCCTTAATGACGAGGGTCGGCGAATCCCTCTCGCATCTCTTGAAGACTATCGACACTCCTAGCGAGCCTCAGCTTCGCCTTGTCGAAGCACATATCACAGCG
>CAXMNO010000203.1:0-7155 GCA_964194655.1 uncultured Acidimicrobiia bacterium | reverse complement strand
GCTTGGCGACTTTGCCGAAATCCGCCAAATCCTCGGCACTTTACCGGGCCCGGATAACGAGGCGGCCTTTGCCGCCGAGCAACGCCAAAAGATCCTAACCAAGCCGCAAGGGGCCCTTGGCCGCCTTGAAGAATTGGCGATCTGGCTTGCCCGCTGGCAGGGGCGGCACCCGGCGCGTATCGAGCGGCCTTATACCGCCGTATTCGCTGGCAACCACGGCATTGCCGCTAAGGGTGTCTCGGCCTACCCAGCGGAAGTCACATCACAGATGGTCCAGAACTTTGTCGCCGGCGGTGCAGCCGTAAATCAGCTTTGCACCATGGTTGGTGGCGATCTTCGGGTCTATGAGTTGGCCCTCGACCAGCCAACAGGCGACTTCACCCAAGGCCCGGCAATGAGCGAGGAAGGCTGTCTGAAAGCCATAGCTTACGGTATGGCGGCGGTGGAAGACGGCATCGACGTTCTTGCACTGGGCGAAATGGGGATCGCCAATACGACGAGCGCCGCTGCACTATCGTATGCGCTTTTCGGTGGAAATGTCGAAGATTGGGTTGGGCGCGGCACCGGTGTGGATGACGACGGCCTCGCCCGCAAGGTTGGGGTCGTCGAGGAGGCAATCGAATTTCACGGCCAAACCTTGGAAGATCCGCTTGAAGCCCTCCGCCGATTGGGGGGACTTGAATTCGCAGCTATTGTGGGTGCGATCATCGCAGCGCGCATGGCCCACACCCCGGTTCTTCTCGATGGCTATGCCTGCAGTGCGGCGGCGGCGGTGTTAGCGCGTATCGATAGGCGCTTGCTGGATCACTGTCAGGTTTCCCACCGCTCCACAGAGCCGGGCCACGGGCGTTTACTTAAGGAAATAGGCAAGCGCCCGATACTCGATCTTGATATGCGCCTTGGTGAGGCATCGGGGGCAACGTTGGCAATTTCTATTCTGCAGGCCGCAGCCCTTTGTCACGAAGGTATGGCGACCTTTGAGGAAGCTAAAGTATCGGGCCCGGATAACTAGTTACCCATAGAACTTAGATAACCAAACAAAGATCTCCCTTGAAGGCTTTCCTTGCCAAGGCTGGTTTTGAGCCTTTTTATTGGTTGATGACGATGAGAGAACCAGCATCCGTCAAATTTACGAGCCGCGCTTCGTCGGCGCCGCGCCTAAGGCTTGCGACCCTGGTCACCATGCGGTGGCTAGCGCTTACAGGGCAAACGCTTGCCATCGTGATTGTCTATTTTGGATTGGGACTCGATCTCCCCCTTATTCCAGCTATGGCCGTGGTATTGCTTTCCGGTGCATTGAACGTCGTCGTGGCCCTGGTGCGTGCAGAGCCGGCGTGGCTTGGAAGCCGCGAGGGGTCGGCGATGCTGGGCTTCGATCTTGTCCAGCTTGCCATTCTTCTCTCATTGACCGGCGGGCTTTCCAACCCCTTCTCGCTTCTCATGCTGGCACCTGTTGCCGTAGCCGCCTGGGCGCTTCCCCGGCCCTACGCCTTGGGCCTTGCAATATTGGCGATTGTTTTGGTGACGATCTTAACGCACATCTTCCTACCGCTGCCGGGTGGCGCGACGATCTTGCGTGCAGGGCCGCATTTTATTCTGGGCGTTTGGGCCGCTTTGGTGATTTCAATACTTTTTATAGCAGGTTACGTCGCCTTAACCGCGCGAGAGGCTGGTCGTATGACCGAGGCTTTAGCGGCAGCCGAACTTGCGCTTGAGCGTGAACAGACAGCAGCAGCCTTAGGCGCCTTGGCAGCGGCGGCCGCCCACGAATTGGGAAGCCCGCTTTCGACCATTGCCGTAATCGCAGAGGACTTAGAGGCGCAAATAGCCGCCGGCAACAATGCAGAGGAAGATTTGGCGCTTCTACGTGCTGAAAGCGCAAGGTGTCATGAAATATTGGCCCGCTTGTCGCGCCATCCAACCGGCTCGGTCGCGCCCAGAGAAGATATCCCCTTAACAGCCCTGATCGAAGAGGCAGCAGCCCCATTCAGTGAAACCGGTCCCTTGATCAACTTAACGGCCAAGCCGCTGGAAGAAGAAGGAACGCCGCCGCCCCTGGCACATCCCAATGCCTGGGTGGTTCAAGGCCTTAGAACTTTAATACAAAACGCCGTGCAATTCGCTGATGAGGAGGTTGAACTGCTGTTGGACTGGAGGGGATCGGAGGTCACGCTTTTGGTCCGCGACGATGGGCCAGGATTTGACCTTTCAACCATCGCCAGGATGGGCGAACCTTATTATTCCACCGGTGCCGCAGGCCGCCGCCATGCAGAAGAGGGACCTCATATGGGGCTCGGCGTTTTTATCGCGCGCACGCTTTTAATCGCTAGTGGCGCCCAAATAGCCTTCCGCAACCACGCAGGCGGCGGTGGCGAGGTCACTATATTCTGGGCCACCGGTGTTTTGGATCCCCTATCTCAGCCGCATCCAGGCGTATAGGGTCAAGGAAGGCGTAAGCCACTATGACAACCTACGAACAACGGCCCAGAGAAGCCCGCCCGCCCCAAGGAACCCTCCTAATTGTCGACGATGACACGCGGTTTTGCGATCGCCTAGCGCGGGCGATGGTTGAGCGCGGCTTTGAAGTGACGACAGCCTATAGCGTTCAGGAAGGACGCGTGCTGGCAAGCGACATGCGCCCTGCTTTTGCCGTTGTAGACCTGAAGCTCGGTGATGGGTCGGGCCTGGAAGTGATCCAAGCGTTGCGTGATGCGCGCACGGCCACGCGCATAATCGTGCTAACGGGTTATGGCAATATTGCCACCGCCGTTGCCGCGGTCAAAATCGGCGCTGCCGACTACCTGGCCAAACCGGCCAATGCAGAGCAAGTTGCCGCCGCCCTGCTTGAGCAAGACGACCTCCTGCCACCACCACCCGACCAGCCCATGAGTGCGGAGCGGGTTCGCTGGGAGCACATATTGCGGATTTACGAACAGTGCGATCGTAATGTCTCTGAAACGGCCCGGCGGCTACGCATGCACCGGCGAACGCTGCAAAGAATTCTGGCCAAGCATGCGCCTAAGGACTGATGACGCCTGCGGCGTAAAGGACCTGCCTAGTGGCCTTCAACCGCGACTGACGGCTCTGCTTCCATCCGCGCCGCTGACATAGAGAGGCCCGCTGACTTAAGGACATCTATGTGATAACCCTGGAAAAGCATTAAACCCACCGCCATACCCGTTTCGACCGCTTCCTCACTATCACAATGGGCGAGAATGACGCGTTCCGGGCCAATTTTCTGGATCGTCGCCTGCAAATCGTCGAGCTTCTTCGCACGGTAGAGATCGCCCATCTCTTGCGTCCAATGCAGCTTCATAAAATCAAAGCCCAAATCTCTCGGCGAGCGTATTGTTAGGAGTGTTTCGTGATTCAATCCGTCCAGGCAAAGGCGATAACGGCGATCTTTCAAGAAAGGCCGCGCGCGCTGTAGTTCGGATAGATTGGCCAATACGTCGATCATTTGAAGCTCAACGAGCACGCTCTGGCTACGCTCGTTGCAGTGGGTCGCATCAAAAGCCAGGAATTTTTCGCTGGTCAGGGTTTCGATGTTGAGATTAAGGCTGAAGGCCTCGCGCAGACGCGAATCGCGGCTCTTGGTCAAGGTGGCGAGGAGGCGCTGATCCAAAAGACGCGTTAGATCCTGAAACAGCCACGGGTTCGCCATTAAATCCGTGCCCGGAATTATGGCGCTTTGCAGTCGGTGGACGGAGACGAATATCTCGTCGAAAGTCGGCTGCGGCGGTTGATCCCTGTTGATCACACAAATCGCCTGGCGCGCCACCAACCCCTCAACATCGCTCGTTCTCAACGCCTTTTCGACCTCGACAAGGTCACTCGCATTCATCGGCTTGCCTGGTTCCGGCGCCGGTTCGCGCACGCGCTCTACATTTTTCTGTGCCTCGTCGTGTTGGCTGCGGGCCTCGAACAATCGCTGGGCTAGGGCAAGGAAAGGTTTGGGTTCGCGCGTGAGATTATAGATGCGCAAGAAACGAACCCTCGTCCGTTCATCGGCAACTAAGGGGTCAATGGCAAAAAGCAAGAACAGGCGCCCGGCAGCCTCCTTGAGCTTGACCTCGGAAACACCTTCGACCAATAGCAGCAGATCACCAGTGAATAATCGAAATAGGCTCCCAGAATATTGATTGGCGAGGGGTTTTAGAATTCTCTCAGCCAAGCGGCGATGGCCGACATCACGATGGTAAGATCGCAGTTGGGCCATGTTACAAAAAAGCGCCGAATAGCCGGCACCTCGAGCTTCGATCCCATCACTTAATGGATCATTTGCCAAGCTGCTGGCTCTTTTCGCCAAGCGTTCGGCCAAATCGAGAATTATTCGCTCAGGCCGCTCGTTCATGGCCACGTTGTCTTTCGGCATAGCAGCTGTCCCGGACACTATTTTTAGCTAAAATTTGCGATAAATTAGCCAATTCTAGTTTCGAAAAGACTAATATACTGATTATGTGAGCAAACTTAGCTGTCTGTCCTGGAGGCGGCGGGCCGCGGTCCGGGCAAAATTGAGGTGCAGAGAGCGGCGCCGCGCAGCGTTCAGGGTTAGTTTCGGCGCATCGCGAAAAATAACCGCGCTGAAAGGATCGGCGATGATAAGGCCGGTATCTTGCGGTAAAATTTCACGCGGAAAGAAATCTGGCACCGCAAAAAAGAAGCGGTCACAGTATTCGAGGTATTCTGGCCATTTTTGGTCGCTTCGGAAATCTTCAAGGCTCGATTTAATCTCAACAACGAGAAGCTCGCCCTTAGAACTTAACCCAATGACGTCAACCCGGCGCCCTGAACGGAGCGTAAATTCTGTAAGGGAGCAGAAATCCATCTGCCGCAACAACTGGCCGACACCGCGGGCCAAGTCTTGTGCAAGCCCATCGCGCGCTCCTTGCCGTTCGGCGTTTTCGCCATTTCTTTTGTGGCTTTCCAAGTCCTGGGAACCCTTTAGGTATTTGCAAGCGAACCGCGGTCAAGGTAGAGGAAAAGCCACGTGCGAGTAAGGGTGTATGGCTGAGGATACAAAAAAAGGATCGAGCGCGATCAAGAAACGTGGCTGGGAGGCTCTTCCAGAGCGGCTCCTATTTCATGACAGCTTGGTCGTTTCCTTGCTAGCGCGGCGGGCCAAAAACGTCCGCTTGGCCAAAAACACCCACGTGATCGTGGCGGCCTTCAACGGCTCTATGCCAAAAGCCACGCAATCTGATGCCGTCGTCGCGAGTTGCGAGATCGATGGCCTCTCATTCCTCCTCTTGGAAAGTGCTACGCCGGTAGAAAGCGTTAAGGCGGTCATTGGCAATTGCATAGCCATCGGCATTGCGAGTACGACCAAGAGCGTAATTTCCACGCCCGACATCTTACTTTGTTGCGCCGCATCAGCCCTGGAAAAGGCAAAGACCGAAGCGGTTCCAGGGGTCGTTAGCGTTACTCTCCCAAGCGAAGAGGATCAGGGGGAAGTGCAGCCAATTCCGGAGATTACGGACCCTGGCCTCTCCCTTGTTTTTCAGCCCCAAGCGCGGGTCTCGGACAACAGCCTTTCCGGTGTGGAAGTTTTGGCGCGCGTACCTGGCGAGAACGGCGGAACGGCGTCTGCTGAGCGCTTTTTCGCTGGCGCGGACCGACAGGCCTTGGCGCGTTTCGATCGCCAAATTCTGCAGCGAAGCCTAAGCCAAGCAACGCAGTGGCGGGCATCGGGCTTACCCCCCATAAATATAGCGGTGAATTTTCCGCTAGATGCGTTCGAGAGGCCCGGATCCGCCGATCTCATTTTAGAAGACCTCACCGCGAGCGCGTTCCCGCCGGCCTGTTTGGTTCTCGAACTCACAGAGGTCGCGCCCGCACATGACCTTCAAACAGTTGCAAGGGAGCTAGGGCAATTGAAAGACGCTGGGATCGGTTTGGCTTTAGACGATTTAGGTCGCGGCTATGCCAGCCTTGGTCTGCTTTATGCCCTGCCACTCACCCGCGTTAAGGTGGACCGCGTGTTTATTGATAAGATAGATCGCTCAGCAAAACTTCGCAGGGAAATCTCAGCTTTGGTGCAAGTTGCCAAAGCCCAGAACCTGACAGTACTGGCCGAAGGGGTGGAGCGAGAAACACAGCGAGCTTATCTAGGCGAACTCGGTTGCGATTATTACCAGGGCTTTCTTTATAACCCAGCTCTTCCTCTAAAAGATTTTGAGGCGGTACTTGCACATTCCCGCTCATAGAGGACTTCGCTTTTCCCCAAAAGGAAGACTCAGAACGTCTGATTATTGCTGTTAAACATTGACAAACATATACTAGAGTAAATATACTTTCTAATCATCTAAAAGAGGCGAGCTTCCATCGCTGGGCAATCGATTAAGCATCGAGGCCCCCTTTTTGGATTTTGAGCTTTCGCAGGGTATAAAGCGCACGCCTGGACAGGACGGACTTAAACAAATGCACCAGTATTTCGATGCAGAGAACCTTCTCTCCCCGCCGGTGAAGCGCGCGGCCTATAGTGACCGGACAGCTTGGCTCATGGCGGAAATGGCGCTTCTCGCCTACGAACAGTTCGAAGGTTCGCTCTCGCTAAAGGATTTGGCCGGAAAGCTCGTCGAACAGAACAAAGACGAAGGCAAAATCAAATCCCTCTTGGAGCGTTACCTAACGGATAAAACGAGCAGCGCGGATGAAGCCAAGGTGAGCTTGGAAGAAAAGCTGAAGTTGGCGAACTTTTCCCTGGTAAACATATATGTTGAAAAAGATACGCAGGCGTTTCTGGCAAAACTAGAAGATGCGGGCGCTAGCGAGTCGATGTTGGTTCTCGCTTTTCGCGGCACAGAACCGAACGTTGCCGATATCAAAACCGATTTAAAGGCATCGCTTAAGGTCGTTACCGGAGAGCAAAGAGTCCATAAAGGATTTCAAGAGGCATTCGATGCGGTCAGGGACGAGATCGAATCCGATTTGAAAAAGCACCCAGGTGTGCCGGTTTATATAACGGGCCATTCTCTGGGCGGAGCTCTGGCAATATTAGCCACCAGGTTTCTGGCATCCGATAGCTTGGGGGCTTGCTATACCTTTGGCAGCCCAAGGGTTGGTAATTCGCATTTCGCAAACAGTATCAAAACACCCATTTACCGGATCGTGAATGCCGCCGACATCGTCCCACGCGTGCCACCGGCATGGTTC
>CAXMNO010000202.1:0-9094 GCA_964194655.1 uncultured Acidimicrobiia bacterium | reverse complement strand
TATGAAAGTTCATTGGTGAGCAGAAAATTCTTCGCCACCTGCTGCGTAATGGTGGAGGCGCCAACGGGCCTGCGGCCTTGTGTATAGTTCTTCACGTTGGTGACGACGGCGCGGAGGATCGCCAAATAATCGACACCGTTGTGGCTGTAATAATTTTTATCCTCCGCCGCAATGAAGGCATTGATGATGCGCCTTGGCATAGCCTCGACCGGCACGAAAACCCGATTCTCAATCGCGAATTCCGCCAAGAGGCGCCCGTTACTGGCATAAACACGCGATACGATCGGCGGTTCGTAGTCAACGAGGCTCCCATGTTCGGGAAGATCTTTGCCAAAATGGTAGAAACCATAAAGACCCGCGCCCACGCTAATAACTCCAACGAGGAGCAACAGCCACGTAGAAACCAGCAAGAATTTCAAAAATCTTTTCATAATTCGACCTTGTAATTCCACGCCTGCGAACCGGAGTTTTATTTAAGTGCTTCTTGTTGGTTCGCCGAATACTAAAGTGCGGTCATAAAGACCATCCACTGCTCGTATTACAAGACTATTTTCCTTTCGCTAAAGATCCCGAATCCCAGTTGATATCCCGGGTTACATCCCGGTTTATATCCCGGTTCATCGGACCTCTTGCACTCAACTTCTGCTCACCATTTGCTGCCAATCGAAATAGTCGTCGATAGACTTGATGATCGATTTGATGATCTTTCGCCTGTGTGCGGGCAACCTCAAATTCTTCGCCTCCGTGGGGTGCGACATGTAGCCGATCTCCAGCAGGATCGATGGAATACTTGGCGATTTTAAGACCGCAAATCCGGCAAAACGATGACTATTGGGCAAAAGTGGATTTACGTGCCCAATCTCGGTAATCATGGTATCGGCGAACTGTTTTGAGAGGTTTTTCGTCTCCCGCCACGTCAAATCGAGCAGAATGTCGCGCACATCATCGGGTTGGTGACTGAGGTTAATTCCAGCCAGCACGTCAGCGGCGTTTTCAGATTCTGCCAGCCGGGCGGCCTCCTCATCAGAGGCTTTTTCCGACACGGTATAGACCGAAGCCCCTCTGATTTTGCGCGATGAATGCGTATTTGCGTGGAGCGAAATGAAAAGCTGTCCACCGGCGCGCTGCGCAATCGCAATCCGGTCACGCAGCTTGATAAAGCGATCATCCTCGCGGGTGAGGGTCACCCGGTAGCGCTTGGTCGCCAAGAGCATATCACGCAGCGCTTTCGCATATTCAAGCGTTAAAGCCTTTTCCTTATAGCCGATCAAGGAAAGACCGCCCGGATCGACCCCGCCGTGCCCCGGATCGATCACGATCATCGGATAGGCCTCTAAGGGTTTACGCCTCGGCTTCAGGCGCGCGATCAGCGGCTGCGGTTCCACTAAGGGTGTATCTGAGGCAAATATTTGCGTTGTTCCGTTTATCCGCGAAGGTGCTGAGACCGTTAGGCTCGGCGGCGTTCCATCAAGCGGCAGTATATCCAATACAAAACGAACAGGTTTGCCATCCTTCGCGGGCAGGATGAAAACACCTGCGATCTTTACCGGGCGATCGAGGTCCAGAACGACACGCATGGTGCCTGCTTCAAAGCGACCCTGCCGCATGGCCATGATCGGGCCGATGGGAAAGCGATCCGGCGTTTCAGGGGCAAGCCAGTTGACCTCAGGAAGATCGACCACAACGCGCGAGGGATCGGGCAAGGTAAAAGCCCTATAGGGCACAACCTCATTCAGCTCTATGACGAACCTGGTTTTCTCCGGATGCACGCCGAATCGCACATCACGCACCTCCGGCGCGGCAAAGGCAGGGGCAAACCCACCAAAATCCCCAAAGGCGCCCGAAAAGACGCCTAGGGATATAAGAAAAGCTAATACAAGCAAACGCATAACTGCACCTTAGCGCACCTTTAAGAATCTCGGCACATATTTGGTAAAGACTCATCAGCACTATACTAGATATTGGCGACCATGCGATAGAAGGTTCTTACCCACTTAATGGTTTGCAAGCTATTAACATCGGGGAGCGGATTTATGGCCGGGGGCGTTAATTCGTCCTAGCGCCCTTGGAATGCACCTGTTACATTGCATCATCTCTGCGACTTCCAAGGGAGTCGCGAAGTAGCTTAGGTCCGTTTTCCCGCCATCGACAGGGATCAGTCGCGACAAGCCCGGGGCAAACGAAAAGATCGTTGCCGGGCGGTGATATGACTGAGGTTGGGGGGATAAATTACACCTAAGCTGGCGGTCTCGTATTTAGATGAACCGTCGTGAGTTTCTCCGCTTCACGGGAGCAAATGCTTGATCGTGGAGCGGCCATGGAAGCGCACTTGCGCGGCCAAGGATGTGCAGATCGACCCTAATAGCAGAGAGGGTGGTCTCAAACCGGAAAGGTCATCCAGCCGCGGCACGGTGCCTCGAAAACAAGAACCGCTCGTTTTGGGCGAGAGATAAGGCTATTTGGAAGAGTAAATGGTGCCATTCACCTCTCACCACACTAGACGAGTTTTGGAAACCGGCGCGCCGCACGGGATGCTTCGTATGCTTGATGCTGGCCGCGTTTTGGAGAAAGACTTAAATGTCATTGCGCATGCTCATCGATACCACACAGCCGGAAGAGACCCGGGTGGTGGTGCACTCAGGCGATCGTATCGAGGACTTCGACCACGAAACTGATGCAAAGAAACAACTCAAGGGAAATATCTATCTCGCGAAAGTAACGAGGGTTGAACCATCGCTGCAGGCCGCCTTTGTCGAATATGGCGGAAATCGCCATGGGTTCCTGCCTTTTAGCGAAATCCATCCCGACTATTACCGCATTCCCATTTCCGACCGCGAAAAGCTGATGGAGGCGGAGGAAGCAGCCCTCCGAGCCGAAAAGGAAAGCGAAGAGGCTGAGGTTGAGACCCTATCGCAGGAAAGCGACGTCGCGATTTCGGCTGATGCAGTGGCACCGGCTTCGCAAGAGGACCAAGGCAACAACGGTACCGAAAACGGTGATAACGACCGGGACGGGGACACCAACGGCGCGAGTGTGCGGGAAATTGTCTCTGAAGAGACTGTGGATTCGCTCGGCGGCGACGATGACGAGGAAACCGAACGGCGTCGCGCGAAACTCCTGCGCACCTATAAGATCCAGGAGGTCATTAAGCGCCGTCAGATCCTGCTCATCCAGGTCACGAAGGAAGAGCGTGGGAACAAGGGTGCCGCTTTAACGACATACCTTTCGCTGGCCGGGCGCTACTGCGTCTTGATGCCTAACACCAACAAGGGTGGAGGCATCAGCCGGAAAATCAGTAACGCCAATGACCGGCGGCGGCTGAAGAATGTCTTATCGGAATTGGATATTCCGCAAGGTATCGCCGTTATCGTCCGCACGGCTGGCAGTCAGCGCTCAAAGGCTGAAATCCGCCGCGATTATGAATACCTTATGCGGCTATGGAACGAGATTCGCGCGACGACCTTTAGCTCCACAGCGCCTGCGTTGATTTACGAGGAAGCCAACCTCATTAAGCGCGCCATTAGGGATCTCTATTCCCGTGATATGGAAGAGGTTCTGGTCGCGGGCGAAGATGGCTATCGGGCCGCCAAGGACTTCATGAAGTCCTTGATGCCCAGCCACGCCAAGAAGGTACAGCTTTATAAAGACACCGATCTCCCCCTCTTCCAGCGCTTCCAGGTTGAAAAGAACTTGGACGCGATGCATTCGCCCATCGTTCATCTGAGGTCGGGCGGTTATATCGTCCTCAATACGACGGAGGCCTTGGTTGCGATCGACGTTAACTCGGGCAAGGCCACGCGCGAGCGTAATATCGAGGAAACGGCGCTTCGCACGAACACGGAAGCTGCCGAGGAAATCGGGCGCCAACTCCGCCTGCGCGATCTAGCGGGCCTGGTTGTTATCGACTTCATCGATATGGAGGAGCATCGCAACAACCGCGAAGTC
The DNA here is from genome assembly GCA_964194655.1 of uncultured Acidimicrobiia bacterium. Classification (GTDB taxonomy): domain Bacteria; phylum Pseudomonadota; class Alphaproteobacteria; order Kiloniellales; family Kiloniellaceae; genus JAJFGK01. The sequence goes on along the minus strand of CAXMNO010000202.1, from coordinate 5,149 downwards.
GAGCGGCGCTTGAAGGAGGCTTTGCGTCACGATCGTGCGCGAATCCAACTCGGCCGGATCAGCGCTTTCGGCTTGCTGGAGATGTCGCGCCAGCGCCTGCGGCCAAGCCTCTTTGAAAGCACCAACGTCCTTTGCCCCCATTGCCAGGGAACCGGGCATATCCGCACGACGGAATCCTCTGCCCTGCAAGTTCTCCGTCTGATTGGGGAGGAAGCGCAGAGCCGTTCTCAGGGGACCATCTCTGCGACAGTTCCGACGGAAGTCGCACTCTATTTGTTGAACCAAAAGCGCGCGCAAGTGATCGAAATCGAGCAGCGCCATGGGATCACGATAGAGATTTTCGCCGACCCGCATCTCTCAACCTACGATATTCGCATCGATCACGATGGCGAAAAAATCGCGCTCCCCTCGCAACAAGGGATCGAAACACCTCTTGAAGCGGGGGAAGATAGCTCTCGGCGCAGAGGACGGGGACGCCGTCGCAAGCGCAGCGATAGTGACCATCAAGCAGATAGCGAGACGCCCGAAGTCGAGATTAAAGAGCAAAAAGCCGAGGCACCGGGCGAAACAGAAGACAGCACGAGTGATGAGGACGGCGAAAAGCCGAGGAAACGCAGGCGTCGTGGCAAGCGCGGCGGGCGTCGGCGCGGGCGCCGCGAAGACGGCATGGAGGATTCGAGAGAGGCGCATCTAGCAGGCGACGGCCGAGCTCAACCCGATGGAGAGCCACAGATCGCCGATGGGGCACAGCAGCCAGGTTACGCGACCGTTTCTGGTGCTGCAAACGGATCTGGTGCCCAAAATCAGGATTTTGCAGCCGCCGAGCAACCTCCTATCAGTGAAACAAGCAGTGCCCCGCAAGAGATAAGCCAGCCCGTGGCGAGTGCGTTAACAAATCCGGAAACTGTAAGCAGCGAAACGCGCAGCGAGGTGACCGCAAGCAAGCCCACGGGCCGGACACCGCGCCGCCGCACAGGCACGCGCAAGAAGGTGGTTCCCGAACAGGCGGCAGAACCCTCACAAACCTCGAATAGCGGCGGAGATGACGCTCAATCCTCGGCCACACCGCCGATTGAGGCCGCACCCGCGGTTGAGGAGAAGCCAAAACGCCGTCGGCGCACGGCTAGCACCAAGATAGCTAAAGATGCGGTTGAAAGCGCCGGTGTTAAAGCCGAAGGGGCAGAGGTAGCCGAGGCGCCAAGTGAGAAGCCGAAGCCAACGCGCAAACCACGGCAAAGAAAAGCTGCGGCTACACCTGAGGGCGGAGGGACAGTCGCGCCGATTTCCACAACAGCTCCTCGGCCTGAGGCAGTTGCCGCATCTCAGCCAACGCAAAGCAGTCCTCAGCCTGCACAAACGGCCGATGTAGCGCCAAGGGTCGAAGAGCCTGCGGTGAGCAGCGCGCCAATTGCTGCTAAGCCTGTCGAGGAGAGTAACCAACCCAAGCGCCGGGGCTGGTGGAATAGGATTATCTCCTAACTTCCGCGTTGAACTAGAGCACTTTCAGCAAAAGTGTGTACGGTTTTGCGCCCGGAAAGTGCGTAATAATAAGAGCTTAGAGCTATTTTCATGATCGAAGGATCATTAAAAATACTCTAAGCGAGCCAATTCTTCAGCCGCTCGGCCGCGATTTCGATCGTCTCAGGCCGGGCGGCGAAAGAAAACCGCACGTAGCGATTTCCTCGCATCGGGTCAAAATCGATTCCCGGCGTCGCAGCTACACCTGTTTCGGCCAGCATGCGGCTGCAGAAAGAACTGGAATCGTTGGTCAAAGCCGTCACATCGGCGTAGAGATAAAAAGCCCCATCAGCGGGCGCTAGGCGCTCCAAGCCTGCTTTGGGCAGCTCTTCGAGAAGAATTTCGCGATTGCGCGCATAGTCCGCGACGAGCCCATCCAGCTCGTCGTAGCATTCAAATGCGGCAATGCCGGCGATCTGCGATAGGGTCGGTGCTGAAATAAAGAGATTTTGGCCCAGACATTCGCTTGGACGCAGGAGGTCTTCGGGTAAGACCATCCACCCCAAGCGCCACCCGGTCATGGAAAAATACTTGGAAAAGGAGTTGATGACGATTGCATTGTCGCTCAATTCTAAGACAGACGTCGCGCGCTCGCCATAAGTAATGCCGTGATAGATCTCGTCCGAGATGATCCGGATGCCCTCTGCCTCACAATAATCAACCAGCGCTTGGAAGTGACCCTGCGGCACCATGGTCCCTGTTGGGTTGGAGGGTGAGGCAATGATCAAACCATCAAGTTTTCCAGCTTTCTGCAAGAGTTCGACCGTCGGCTGAAACCTCTCTTGCGGTCCAGCGGGTAGCGGCACGGGTTCTATGCCAAGGGATGTCAGGATATTGCGGTAAGCCGGATAGCCAGGCATGGCGAGAGCGACCCGGTCACCTGCTTCAAATGCGGCAAGGAAGCTCAACAAAAAACCGGCGGACGATCCTGTTGTCACCATGACCCGCTCGGGCGCGAGTTCGGAATCATAAAAGTGTTTGTAGTGACCCGCTATCGCTTCGCGGAGGGCCACAATACCCATCGCATCACTATAACCGATAAGATCCTGACTAAGTGCGCGCGAGGCCGCCATTAAGACCGCAGAGGGCGCTGGGGTGCCAGGTTGGCCGACTTCCAGATGAAAGACGTCCTCCCCACTTTTTGCGCGCGCGTTCGCCTCCCTGAGGACATCCATCACGATAAAGGGCGGCACAGTGCCGCGCTTGGAGACTTTCAGGACCAAGACCTCACCTCCATAAACCAAGTGCGGGCATAAAACAAAAGCGAGCACGCGGTAGATTACTGAACCCGCATTCCCAAACCAAACCCACGCTTATCGGCAACGACTTCGCAGCCCTGGTCACCATGCAAGACGCCGTCCTCACAGTACAGGGCCAAAACCGACCCGATTTCCGGGGCTTCCTTCACCCTGTGCCCTTTTCTTGTGAGCTCGGCGCGCAAGGATGAAGACACCTGCGGCTCCACCCAGGTAATATCAGGGACACCTGTATGGGCCACACGTGGTGCTGCAACGGCTGCTGCAAGACCGCCATCTTCGTTTTCATAGGCCCGGAGCATCGTTTGCAGCAAAGCACCGGGAGCCGCCAGTCCGCCGCTTGCCGTCCCTGCAAAGCGCAAATCGCGCGTATTTTCGTTCGCGACAATCACCGGAGTAAAGTTAACCGCACCCGGAACATAAGGTGCTGCGGCGATCACCCCAGTCCCCTGCAAAAAGCGCCCGGTGCCGAAAAGCCCGTTCATCGAAAAGCTGCAGGCAATGGCATCACCCCAGCGGTCGGCGGCGACAAAACCGGCACTATAAGGGCTTGAAAGGACGCGTGCCGGGGCTGGCTTATAAGCGGATGGATCGTGGTGGCGCGCAGGATCATAGGAGGCAAAGATATCCTCGAGGTGATCTTCATCGATAAAATCCTCGCTGGCCGCCGAAGGGTTGCCAAGCCATGCCGAGCGCTCGGCAAAGACACGCGCCGAAGCCTCGGCAAAAAGGTGCGCCCTTTCGCTTTGGGATGCGTCCTCAAACTCGCGTACATCACTTAGGAGGGTCCAAAGCTGGGCAGAGAGAAGACCGCCGCCTCCCGGAGGCGGCGCGAAGTAGGCGATGTCACGCCCAGCGTCCACACGCAGCGGCTCCAAAAGCGTCGGTAAGGCATTGCGCAAGCTTTCCCGCGTCACACTCAAACCCAAAGCCTCATAGCCATCAACCATACGTGCGGCCAGTGGCCCTTGATAGAGATAGCCAGCACCCCTGGCCCTGATCCCAGATAAAACGGTGGAAAGCTGTTCTTGAACGACAAGATCGCCTTCCTTCGCAAGCTCGCCATTTGGTGCACGCAGCGTTGCGACAAGATCTGGATCGTCCGCATAAATGCCGCGCCCAACATCGATATCGCGTGCGAAAGCTCGGCTAGCTGGGGCGCCAAAGCGTGCGAGTGTCTCGCCGTGGCGAACCAGTTCCTCCCAACGAAAGACCCCATGGCGGGCGTGAATTGCGCCCATGGCCCTCGCATTGATCGGCAAGGGCGCACGGCTAGGGCCCGCACCTGCCTGGAAGTTGAAGGCATCCACGATCGGATCTTCATCTTTATCGAAGGAGTTGGAGGAGAAGACGATACACGCACCGCCCCCGCCCAATCCCGCGCGCGAAGGCAAGGTCACCGCCATGGTGAAGTACATGGCAACACCGGCATCGGCAGCCGTTCCACCGTTGGCTAGGATATCGCGCCCGATGACTGCAGCGCGAGGCTCATCAGCCACAACGAGGCCCGCAAAACCCTCGACGACCGCCACCTCGCCAATCTCGTCTCCGCCACACGCGGATAGCAACCCTGTCAAAAAGAATGCAAAAAGAAAAATCGGCTGCGGGAACTTACGTTGAAATCCTCGCTTCTCGCCATTACCTTGATTCTTGAAAAATGGGATAAGAACTTTGAACAAAAGCTGCGCCCCTCTGATTTGCCTTCTCATTGCGCTCTTCCTTGCCTTCGCGCCGGAACGCGCTAAGGCCCAAGGTCTTTCCTTCATCCGCGATGCGGAAATTGAGGAAACTCTCCGAATTTATTCGACACCTATTTTTCAAGCTGCCGGTCTTAGTCCAGGCGCAATACGCATTTTTTTGGTTGAGGACAAGACTCTCAACGCTTTTGTCGCCGGTGGGCAGAATATGTTCCTCTTCACCGGCCTTCTCGTCACCGCCGAGGATCCCCTTGAAGTTATAGGCGTGATGGCTCACGAAGCAGGCCACATCGCAGGTGGGCACACAGCAACGCGCACCCAGGAAATCGAATCCGCATCCAAGGCCGCCCTCCTTTCCTATGTCCTGGGTTTGGGTATTGGTATCGCGACTGGGGAGCTGGGCCTGGGTGCGGCAGCGATTTCGGCTGGCCAGGATGTGGCCATCAAGGGGTTACTGCGCTTTACACGCTCCCAAGAATCGTCCGCCGATCAGGCTGCCGTAACATATCTCAAAGCAACCCGGCAGTCGCCGCGCGGTTTGGTGGATTTTATGGAGACGCTCTCGGGTCAAGAAGCGCTCTTATCCTCCAGTCAAGATCCTTATGTGCGAACCCATCCGCTCAGCCGCGACCGTATTTCCTTCTATCGCCGCGCGCTTGAGGATTCTCCCTATAGCGA
>CAXMNO010000201.1:0-5735 GCA_964194655.1 uncultured Acidimicrobiia bacterium | reverse complement strand
TCTGTTCTACGTCACGCCCGACATAGCCGACTTCAGTGAATTTCGTCGCTTCGACCTTAAGAAAGGGGGATTGGGCAAGACGTGCGAGGCGTCTCGCAATTTCCGTCTTACCAACGCCTGTTGGGCCGATCATAAGAATGTTCTTCGGCAAAACCTCTTCGCGCAGCTCTTCAGGCAGCTGCTGGCGGCGCCAACGGTTGCGAAGTGCGATGGCAACGGCGCGCTTAGCCTCATTTTGACCAATGATGAAGCGGTCCAGCTCGGAGACGATCTCACGCGGGGAAAAAGAGGAAGTTTGCGAACTCATTCTGAATCGAGGCTTTCGACAGTTACGTTTTGGTTAGTGAACACACAAATTTCAGCGGCGATGTTAAGAGACTTGCGGGCAATTTCCTCCGCACCGAGGTTGTCGAGGTCGATAAGCGCGCGCGCCGCGGACAGAGCATAGGCCCCGCCCGATCCGATCCCGATCAGGCCTTGATCGGGCTCAAGAACATCGCCCGTTCCGGTCAACACAAGCGAAACCTTGCTGTCGGCCACGGCCATCATCGCCTCTAAGCGCCGGAGGTAGCGATCCGTACGCCAATCTTTAGCCAGCTCGACGCAAGCACGCGTCAACTGTCCGGGATAGGTTTCCAGTTTTGCCTCCAAGCGTTCAAAGAGCGTGAAAGCATCTGCCGTAGCACCTGCAAAACCAGCGATGACCTTATCCTTGCCAAGGCGGCGGACTTTGCGCGCATTGGCTTTTATGACCGTATTTCCGAGCGAGACTTGGCCATCGCCCGCGATGACGACCTTCCCGTTCTTGCGAACAGAGAGGATTGTGGTTCCATGCCACAGTGGATTCGAGTTTTCCGACATGTCCTGTCAAATGGGCTATTCGTGGCGCATGGTCAAGCGGAACTGAACGTTGGGGATGAGGAATTCCTCCCTTACCCCCCTTTCGAAGGCCTCACGGACCTGATACAAGAACGCGCCCGCGCGCCGATAAGGGTGAACGCGCCCTAAATCGAGGAGAAAGCCATGCGCAAGGCGAGTGTCGAGCGCAACACGTTGGAGACGAGAATTTCTGCCACCATCAATCTCGATGGGACAGGAACCTATGACGTCAAAACAGGCATTGGGTTTCTTGACCATATGCTTGAGCAGCTCTCTCGCCATAGTTTGATGGATATTACTTTGCGGGCTGAGGGCGATCTTCATATCGATTTCCATCACACGACGGAAGATAGCGGCATTGTTCTTGGTGAGGCTTTTTCGAAAGCACTCGGGGAGCGCAAAGGCATAACTCGCTATGGCTCAGCTCTCATCCCCATGGATGAGACCTTAACCAGGGTGGCACTGGATGCGTCCAATCGGCCTTATCTGATTTGGAAGGTCGAATTTTCGCGCGACAAGTTAGGCGAAATGGATACGGAGCTTTTTAAAGAGTGGTTCCAGGCTTTCGCACAGCATGCAGGCCTAACGCTCCACGTCGAAAACCTCTATGGGACGAATAGTCACCATATCGTGGAATCATCGTTTAAGGCTTTGGCACGTGCTTTGCGCCAAGCGATCGAGATCGATCCACGCAAATCTGGCGCCGTACCCTCGACGAAAGGCAGCCTCTAAAAGGGGAGTGCTGAGTACCTAAATGTCCGCCGTTATCATCGACTATGGCTCGGGGAACTTACGCTCAGCAGCTAAGGCGCTGGAGCGTGCCGCTAACAGTTGTGGATATGCTGGGCCGATAAAGGTTACGTCTAAGCCAGATGATGTTGCGCTTGCAGACAGGATCGTTCTGCCAGGTGTTGGTGCTTTTGCCGACTGTATGAAAGGTCTTTCAGCCCTCCGCGGGATGACCCAGGCCTTGGAGGGCGCAGTTTTGGAGAAAGGGCGCCCTTTTCTAGGTATCTGTGTTGGCATGCAGTTGATGGCAACGCGCGGGCTGGAACACGGTGCTCACCAGGGCCTCGGCTGGATTGAGGGTGAAGTTGTTGCAATCGAGCCCACAGCGGACCGCAAGGTACCGCACATGGGTTGGAATGATGTTTCCCTTGTGGAAAGCGAAGAACATCTTGGAGGACACCCGGTCCTCGAAGGGCTGCAGAGCGGAACGCACGTCTACTTTGTGCACAGCTATCACCTCAGATTGGCGCGGCAAAAGGATTTGTTAGCAAGCGTGGATTATGGTGACCCCCTTGCCGCAGTCGTGGGGCGCGACAATCTGATAGGAACGCAATTTCATCCCGAAAAGTCACAAGGGCCAGGCCTTCGACTTCTCGGCAACTTTTTGAGGTGGTCTCCATGAGTTCGGATACGGGTATTTCGCAAACGCCTAAAGTTACGACTTCGGTAGAGCGTCTCGAGGTTTTTACGGGACCGGATGTGCATGATCTTTGCGATGCCACGGAGGCGGCCATTCTTGACGGCGGTGGTTTTGGCTGGTTGACCCCGCCATCGCGCCAGCGCCTGGAAAGCTATTGGAAGGGTGTTTTGCTGGTTCCAGAGCGCGAACTGTTTGTCGCTAGGCTAGATGGAACTATTGCAGGATCTGCCCAATTGTTGCGCCCTGCACCTAATAACGAGGCGCAGAACCTTTGTGGTTGGCTAACGACATTCTTCATCGCGCCCTGGGCTCGTGGTCATGGCCTCGCGCCCTTAACAGTTCAAGCCATAGAGAAGGCTGCCGGTGAAGCTGGATTAACTGTGTTAAACTTGGATATTCGCGAAACTCAAGAACGCGCGATCCAGGTCTATGAACAAGCAGGCTTCAAACGTTGGGGCACCCACCCAAACTATGCCTTTGTTGAGGGAAAATGGCTTAAAGGCTATTACTATTCCAAGGACCTCCGCGGAAATGGCGCTTATCCTCCCGTCGTGGGGGAAGATGGCGGTGATGAAGGCTGAAGCTAAAAAAGAATTGCAGCCTTAAGGAATTCGAAGCGGTGATTATCTTTCCGGCAATCGATCTAAAGGACGGCCATGCTGTGCGCCTGCTGCGCGGTGAAATGGGCACGGCGGAGATTTTTAATAAAGATCCTGCCGATCAGGCCCGGCAATTCGCCAGGGCTGGCTTTGAATGGCTTCATATCGTTGATTTGAATGGCGCTTTTGAGGGCCAGCCGGTCAACCGTGGCGCGGTCGAAGCTATATTGGAGGCCGTAGATCTACCCGTCCAACTAGGTGGCGGCATTCGCGATATGGCAACAGCCGGGGCATGGCTCGAGGCAGGTGTCAGGCGGGTCATTTTAGGAACAGCCGCCGTTAAGGACCCCGATTTTGTCCGTGAAGCTTGCAGGGCTTTCCCAGATCAAATCGTGGTCGGAATAGACGCGCGCGCTGGCCGGGTTGCGGTTGAAGGCTGGGCTGAGGAAAGCGAATTGCTCGCTGAAGACCTTGCTCTGAGGTTCGAGGATGCCGGCGTCGGTGCAATTGTCTTCACGGATATTGACCGCGACGGCGCGCTCGGCGGTGCCAACATAGAATCGACGGCCAGACTTGCCGAAGGTATCTCGATACCTGTGATAGGTTCGGGTGGCGTTGCTTCGTTGGATGATATTGCTGCGTTCATGGCAATTGCACACCTTGGTATTGAAGGTGTCATCTCGGGCCGCGCCCTCTATGACGGTCGTTTGGATCCGGTTTCCGCGATGGCCTTGGTCCGCTCAGGCCCCGATGGGGCTACGTCGTGCTAAAGGCACGCATTATACCTTGTTTGGACGTGCAGGACGGGCGTGTCGTCAAGGGCGTCAATTTCGTCGATCTTGTCGATGCAGGTGATCCTGTTGCCCAGGCCAAGATCTATGATGCGGCAGGCGCGGATGAGCTCTGCTTCCTCGATATTACCGCAAGTCACGAGAATAGAGGCACGATCCTTGATGTTGTCGCGCGGACGGCGGATGTCTGCTTTATGCCGCTCACCGTTGGTGGCGGTGTCAGGACGATTGAGGATATGCGCCGCCTTTTACTGGCAGGTGCTGATAAAGTGGCCCTGAATACAGCAGCCATCAAAACACCTGATGTCGTTCGCGAAGGTGCTGAAAAATTTGGATGTCAGTGCATTGTCGTGGCACTTGATGCAAAGGAAACGGCGCCGGGGCAATATGAGCTCTTTACCCACGGTGGGCGCAATCCTACTGGCCTTAATGCTGTCGATTACGCGCGCAAGATGGCCGAAATGGGCGCCGGTGAAATCCTGCTGACCTCAATGGATCGTGACGGAACGCGTGCCGGCTATAATATTCCTTTAACCCGGGCGATTGCCGATGCAGTCCGGGTCCCGGTGATCGCATCTGGTGGTGTGGGAACGCTCGATCATTTGGTAGAGGGTATTCGTGATGGCCAAGCCTCGGCGGTGCTGGCTGCCTCGATTTTTCATTTTGGGCTACATTCGATCGACGAAGCGAAAGCCTATATGCGAAATGCGGGCCTTGCGGTTCGCCCGCCGCTGGGCGCCTCTCAGTAGTTCGTGAGGATGATGAAGGTGCATGTTCAAGCCGGGAACTGGGTTCAGTCATGACAGATAATATGCCTATCGACGGTCGGGTTTTAGACGCTCTCTATGAGATCATTCTCGAAAGGAAGGGCGCGGATCCTTCGTCTTCGCACACTGCTAAGCTCTTCGAGGGTGGCCGGAAGAAGATCGCGAAAAAGGTCGGCGAGGAAGCTGTTGAGGCTCTGATCGAGGGTGTTACGGGCGACCGGGAGAAGTTGGCAGCTGAATCTGCGGATTTGCTCTATCACCTCCTCGTGCTTTGGGCCTCATGCGATATGAAGCCGGAAGAAGTATGGGCTGCTTTGGAGGGGCGTAAGGGCATCTCGGGGCTTGTGGAAAAGGCTTCTCGCCCTAACAATAATTCTTAAATTCATTTTTGGGCTGGGAGGGTTTTAGTCATGGCCGACGCTTATGACGATCAGAATATTTTTGCCAAGATCTTGAGAGGGGAAATCCCTTGCTCCAAGGTTTATGAGGATGAGCATGTGCTCGCTTTCAATGACATAAACCCGCAAACACCAGCCCACGTCCTCGTCATTCCCAAGAGGTCTTACGTCTCCTTCGATGATTTTTCCGAAAAGGCACCAGATACTGAAATTGCTGCCCTCGTTCGCGCGGCGGGCAAGATCGCAAGGGATTTGGGTCTGGCTGAGCCGGGTTACCGTATCCTGGCAAACACCGGGAACCACGGCCGCCAAGAAGTCCCGCACTTCCATCTTCACATATTCGGCGGCCAGGATCTGGGCCGGATGATTAAGCCAGCGGACAAATGACGCCATGAAGCAGATTCTGAAATTCGGAATTGCCGGAACGATTATAACCGCGATCTGCTGCTTTACGCCGCTGTTGGTTGTTATATTGGGCGCGCTTGGACTTTCGGCTTGGGTGGGTGGCTTGGATCAAGTCCTCTTCCCCCTGCTCGCTTTTTTCGCCGCCATAACGCTATTTGCCTTTCTACGGCTAAGGGGCGCTAAGTGATGGAATTGAAATCGACGCCGACATGTCCTGAATGCGGTCATCGCGAGGTGGAGTTGATGCCGGAGACGCCTGCATATACTTCTATGATTGCAAGGGCTGTGGTGCGCTTCTAAAGCCCAATAAGGGGGATTGCTGCGTTTTTTGCTCTTACGGCGACGTTCCCTGGCCACCGATCCAAAGCGGCGAAGCCTGCTGTGGTTCAGGTTAGAGCACTTTCAGCAAAAGTGTGTGCGGTTTTGCGCCCGGAAAGTGCATAATTATAATAGCTTAGAGCACTTTT